>DIUF01000107.1:11457-12445 GCA_002422285.1 Flavobacteriales bacterium UBA6165
CCGGGATTCACAATTGAACCTGGCTCCAAGAAAACATCAGTTACCGTCCCCGAAAAAGGTGCATAATAACGGTGCTTATCCAAGCGCAATTCTTGACTTTTGATGTTGTTGAATTCTGCAAAAATATTACGTTGATTGAGCAAGAGATTCAATTTTCTTGAGCTCACATTTGGCAGCGCGGGGAGAGGTTTGTTGATGTCTATAGTCATCAAGTAATTGTCCCATGCGGCAAATTCTTCTGCAAAATCCAATTTGATATCTGGCATCACTTGCACAAGGAGGGTTATAAAAGCACTTTTTCTGGCGCTCAATGCATATTTTGCTTCCTCGGCATCTACTTCAAACAAAAGCTGACCTTTCGTGAAGCGCACACCCGGTCTCAAACGCACAGAACCTTCTTTCAATCTTCCCGAAACCTCAAATGCGATGTCTAAAGTTTGACCGGCATTCAATTGGCCATAGGACTCTAAAAAGAAATTGCGCATTTTATTTTCAACCTCGAGCACAGGCACATACACCACATTGCTAATATCTCTCGATTCTTTTTCGACTTTATTTCGATTTCGCGTGCCAAAATGTAAGCCCGCCAAGAGCAGCATCACGACGGCAATTATAACGATGGTGTTGATTTTCATTCTAAGTTTTCCGTAACATTAAATACAAAACAAAGGTAGAGTTTGTTTGGTGCGGGCTTTGCAAAAAGTGATGAGTGGTTGAGTTCTCATTTTATCCTCAATGATAAGGTCCAAAAAACTGAACTGTTTGAGATCTTTAACAATGGACGAACGACTCCGAATAATACCTCAGATAATTTCAGTAATTATAGCATTTAGAATCATACTTTGAATTCTTCATCTTGAGCAAAATACTCCAAAATAGCCTCTTTCATGAGGTGTTCTTGATCGCGTTGATTCAATTCAGGTAATGGCTTTTTGAGTTCAAAGTGGGGCCAACCATCTTCATCGCGACCCACAAATTCGTAATAGCC
>DIUF01000107.1:12478-20805 GCA_002422285.1 Flavobacteriales bacterium UBA6165
TCGTCTAGTTTTTTTAGCAATTTTTGAAAACGTATTTCTATTTCAAAATCCATGATAGTGGTTAAAATTTTTGAAAACGCATGCTTTTCATGCCTTGATTTGTTTCGAGTATTAAAAGATATTGTCCCGCATCAAGCGAACCAAAATCCAATTCATTATGGAAAACTCCTGACATTACTTTTTGTCCTGAAACATCAAATACGTGGAAATCCATTGCTTGAATAGCCTCCGGAAGCTGAATATTTACAGTAGCCTTAGTTGGATTCGGATAAAACTCAAAACCAACCTCAGCAAAAGTGTCGACTGCCAAAATTGGGGTATATGTGAAATTTTCTAGATTAGGGACTTGATTATTCAATTTAATAAGCACAACACCAGAGCCTCCAAATCCCATTCCTAAATCACCAGTATAACCCGTTATCACAAAATACCCTTCACTATCTAATGACTTAATAATTCTTTTGAGATGAACCTTGGCTCCAAACACTGTATGGTTGAAACCTGTATAATCTAAATTGATGTTGTAACCATACAAAAAAGCACGTGGTCCATTGTTCGCAACGAAGGCAGGGTTTTTAGTTTCAACTATGCCTATTACGTTGTTTGTTTCAACAGCACAAATCCCAATCATCGATTCCAAAACGGAGTTCTCAAAATAATAGTGTGTTGGAAGCAACACTGTTCCATCCAATTGACACATAATTCTAAATGGTCTGTAATTATCTTCTTGATAAGGAGCCGGTGTATAGTTGCCATGAATATAAATACGTTCGTCCGTTAGTTCAATACCAAGTATTTCTCCAGTGCCTTGACCGTTCAAATAATCTGTTCTATTCCAAATGATGTTGCCATCCAAATCAAATCTAGTCATCCAAGCAGTTGAAGTGGTTTGCCCCCATTTTCCGGCAACCAAGAAAGATGTTTGATCAAATAGCTTACACGCATAAGCTACGTCATCATCAAGACCAGCATAGGTTTCTTCCCAAACCACATCTCCATTGGCATCAATCCGAACGACATAAGCGTCTTTGCCAGCATGACCAATTCCTTCCACTTCACCCACAAGCAGAACACCATCGTCAGGTAATAGAATTGCGTCATGTAGTCGTTCCCAATTGTTGGTTCCATAGGTTTGTTGCCATTCTAATTCAAAGTTTTCATTGAGCTTTATAAGATAAAAATCAAAGTTGGCGTTTTCCGAAAAAGAATTAGAATAACCCGCAATCCAATAGCCTTCGTTTTCTCGATGCATCACACGCACACCAATATCTGAGCGCAAACCACCATAGAAACGTGCAGTTATGAAATTGCCAAACTTATCCACTTGCATCAACAACACTTGGTTTGCCGCTGGGCCCGAACTCGAACTAGATCCTACAATAATGTATGACGAATCGCTTTCCAACTGAATCACATCTTGTCCCGTATCGTAGCCATAGCCTCCGTAGGTATTGTAGAAAACCGTTTGTGCTGATAGCGTGGTAAAAAGAACCGCGC
Organism: Flavobacteriales bacterium UBA6165; assembly: GCA_002422285.1. Classification (GTDB taxonomy): domain Bacteria; phylum Bacteroidota; class Bacteroidia; order Flavobacteriales_D; family Crocinitomicaceae; genus UBA6165. The sequence continues at coordinate 13,976 of DIUF01000107.1, forward strand.
TAAGAAATAGGAAAGTTATTTTTGTTGCCATACTAATCTAAATAAAAGTGATTGACCATAACCTGAATTGGTAAGCGTGCCAAGAAGATCCTGAGAACTGAAACCAATTCTAAACTGACCCAAAAGAACATCTGCATAAAGTCCCAAACGCGCTCCGCCCAAACCACCATAACTCCCATGGAAACCTGCTGCAAAAGTGCGGTTGGGCTGCCAATGCACACCAGCAAAAGCTTGAGGGAGATAAATAATCTGTGTGAAAACGTTTAAACCAAAAAAGCTTTGAAAGAGGTTCGTAGAATTGCGGTCAACAATTTTGGCGACCTGCAGGAAACCGGGCAGCCAAAGCGTCTGTCCTCCAGATTGGCGCACCAAATTCAAAGTGTCTGCCAAGGAGAATGCTTCGTTTTGAGAAAAATTTTGAATCTGATTCAAGGTGAAACCCGTGTAACGATAATTGGTGTCTACATCATATTGAAAAGACGCTCTGTTGTATCGAACAAAACCCACATTTTGTGCTGTAAGCTGAATGAGTATTTTGTTCTTACCAATCAACACGGGAATACGCATATCAATGTCTAATGCTGCGCCGAGTCCATTCGAAAATCCACCTAAACTATTGCCAGCATAAGAACCAATCAAAAGAACATCCGTTGTGTCTTTATTAGCATTTTGGCTGAACACTCCATTCACAAGGTCGATGGTTTGAAAACCTGCGCTGTTTACGAGACTTACCGAAAATGTAGAGCGTGATTTTTTGTCCAAAACACCAAATCCCAATTTCTGATGACCGATCTGGAAAAACCTGGTATTAGTCAAATCAATGCTACCATCCAATTCGGCATTGCCATTCGCTAAAAGTTTGAATAAATCTGAAGAATAAGAAACTGCAAAATAGTTCTGATAACCTGCCAACACCACTAAACCGTATTGTTTTTTCTTGAATAAATTGATTGTGTAGTCAGTGTAAACTAGGTCTGAGCTCAAAATCGCACCGGTTCTATTCATGCCATTGGAGCGCAAGAGTTTAAATGAATTATCTTTCATTTCGTCGCTGATGAATCCACCAAACAAAATTGTACGGCTGACATCAGAACCCAAGTGACTGGAATGAATCTGTCCTGAACCGCTCCAAGTCAACTCCCTTTTGATTTCAGTTGAATCGAGCCAAATAGGTAAAGTCTGTTGTCCAAAAACAGGAATAGTAAACAGAATTATTGTAATTGAAAAATAGCGCATAGTGAATTTGGGTTTTGCATTATGGGTTTTCCACATCATCTGCAAAGATAATAGTTCATGAGCAACAACATACGTCAAAGTATAAAAGAGAAGAATCGAGTTCGCTGAGCACAGCAAGAAAAAATTGGATTTATCGTAATCCTTCATAGACGCTGAGTTTAATTTGATCCATTTTAAATTGTCCACGGCCAGACTTCCAACCAAAAATCTGGATTTCATCTCTTTTCATGTTTCGAACATCTGCAGAATAGAAAACAAATTCCACTTTTGACCATGTATTAGCTCGAACGTGTTCCAAACTTGCAATATGCAAATATTGGTCATAATAAGGTTTGCCAGCATGGTGCATTTTAAAAACCAAAATTGGAGCAATTTCTGATTTATCACCTATGCAATAAATCCATGCTTCAATTTTGAAAATCACAGTTTTTTCTTGAGTCAATTTTGAATAAGGAAGTGCGATATATTCACCAAATTCATTGTCATCTGAAATAAAAACGCCATTTAAATTCAAGCTGTCCAGATTATTTTTCTCGACCCAATTATTTCCATCAAAAGCAAATTTAAACTCCTTGGACACTTTCAATTGATCTGCTTTTGATGCCAAGGTTTGGGCTGCAGGAATTCCCTTATCTGTTAAAAGCAATTCATTGAAATTAGGCACTGATTCTGTCTTCAGAAAATGTGCCCAATAGGCGTCAGAAGTCATTCTGAAATTATGAATTAGTCCTTGGTGCACCTGCCATGTTTGAAATTGGTTGAGCGCAATAAGAAGGAACAATACAGTGGACATGGCAACTTTATATGCAATCCCTTTCTCATAAAAATGTTTCACAACAAATCCAAGAGGAATAAGATAAATTATATACGACTGAACCATAGCGCGTTGGCCAAATGAGCCTGCGTACCACCAACATGTCCAAGACGACAAAACGTAAATATTAACAAGGGTAAAAACGACAAATGCAATTGACCACGCGTTTCTCTTAGAAAACATCAACCAAAGTCCATAAAAGCTCAGAATAAAAATGGGTGAATAAGCTAACCAACCAGCCCTAGCGCTGAACAGAAAGTCATAAGTATACGGCGCAAAAAAGTCGAATCCCTCACCTGCATTGTTATAGGCATCCACAAAAAAATGTCCTGTGGCCAGTTTATAATAAACTAATTGTATGGAGCCGAGTGAAAAAATAACCGCACAAACAGCGATTGCGGATTTGTAATGTTGTTTTAACCAAGTTTTCTTTTCTTTAAAAGATTGGCGGTTAGTTACCTTATAAAGAATAGGAATAATAATCATCAATGAATCTGTGGCTCTAATCAATGATGCCAGTCCAATGGTTAATCCTAAAAGCACACTGTTTTGATAATTCGGATTATGGTGCAAACGCATTGAGCAAAATAATACCAAGGGATAAAAAAGAAATAAATGTCCATGCGGCATTGCAATCAAGACGCTAGAAATGAAAAAAAAGTTTGTTCCTGCGAACAATATAAGCATCAAAATAGTGGTAATAGAATCTTCGAAAAACCTGAGAAGAATCTGTCGTGCCAACCATATTCCCAGCAAAATGTAAAAACAATGCCCTACAGTAATTCCAATTTGATAGGGCATAGAAAAACCATCCTGCTCAAATCCAAACATCGGTGCAATCCAATGACTTATGAAAAAAAATGGAGCATAGATAATGGAAAAACCAAGTGGATATTTAATAACTTGACTCCCTGTTTCTGACATCCAAAACTGATAGTAAAATGGTGTGGAATTGTATTTGGAATTGAGTGCGTCAATCCATTCAGAATCAGTTAAAAATGGGTCATTATAGATAAAATTGGCAGGCAAATGTAAATAGGCGCCATAAACGTCCCATGCCAAAATATTGCCTGAAAAATGAGCATAAACTTCATATACGAACCAAAGCGCAATTAAAAAGAATGCCAATTTTGAAATTCTATTTTCACCCATTATAATGAGGTACTTAGTTTCAAACTGCTATACACCCGAAAAGCCAAGAACTGACCGGAATAAATATTAGCAACTTGTCCTGAGTTGGGGGAGTTGAAAACAGCGGTAACAACAAGACGATCCATGGATTTGATGGCAGCCATTTCTGACTCGTTGAATTCAAAGAGCACCTCGCTAGTCACTGGAACAATTGGGGCATTATTCGAAACACTCGCCGAGCCAGCTATTGTCGAAGTAGCATTTTTAGTAAGCAATACATTATTTTCAGCATCAACGAGCTGTATCGACAAAGCTGCACCAAATGAATAGGCATTCGATGTAACTATTTTTATGTTACCAGATTTTGGGTCAATCGATCCTGTTTCACCCAATTTCAAGTTGAAGGTATCGCGCAAGGTTAAATTGTTCATGCCCAGAGACAAAGGCATATCAGCGGTTAAGAAAGCTCGAACATAACTGGTGCTAAACAATTCATCCCAACCTCCAGAAGTATTGCCAAATGGATTGATTTCAAAAGCAAAATTTACTTTTATAACATTCGGCAAATTCTCAATAAATTGCTCGATTGTAGAATTTCCAGAAGTCAAATTGATTTGGTGTGTTGAGGCTTGTAAATTATCCCATGAACCCAATGCTTGATTGATCCAAATCCAAGGGCCGATTTGTGGATGCGTTAAAAAGACGCTGTTGTTTTGTCCGTTCACTCCCTCCAAACTTTCTAGTTTAGCGCGTGCGCCAACCTTAATTCCGTTGAACAAAGTAAGGGTCAAATTAACGTTTTCCATGTCAATTGCACCACCCACAACACGACTCATAAAATCCAAGTTTATTTCCTGTTCTTCTTGAATTATCCTGTTACCAAAATAGCCTCTTGCGTAACTCGGCTTTAAATTTTCAAAGAAAATCTCAAAGCTCACCACTTGGCTGGTGTTTACAAAAACTGGTCCTCCATTGGGGTCTGTTTTAACTCTCAACTGGGATTGTATTGAATTGTAATAGGTGCCGTTTTGGCCTCTTAAATCTATATCGTAACCTGACAAATCCAATTCTTGAGAAATAGAACTAGGATTAGAGTTAGTCCCAGCTGGCACTTGAACTTCTATTGAAAAAGTTTGACCATTTTTCGTAACGCCGGGAAGCGATAAAGTAACAATACACATAGTTGCCACTGGCGATTTCACTTCGACGATTGCACGTCCAGAACGCACCATAATTTGCTTTAACTGAAGGCCTTCAAAATCAAAGGTATTCGTTTCAATCTGATCGATGAATTGAGAACCAGCGGGCACAGAAACTGTAACTGGAATATTTACGTTATGCTGAATTACGGTGTCTGGAATTGTAACAATATCATCCATGTTGAGATTCAGAATATCGCGGTTAATCACCAGATGATAGGCACCATTATCGTTTACCGAAACAATAGAGTCTGTTACCAAATTGTCCATATTCAAGGTGTCTTGGATCAGTACCAAACTCCAATCAGAATTCCAAGTAACAGGTTCTTTGCGACAAGAAATCGCCAAAAACAAACCAGATAAAAATAGTAATCCAAGCTTTTTCATTTTCCAAAAATACTAAAATTTATAGCGGTGCTTGTGTGTAATACAAATTTCACAATTTCTCCAAGCCATTTTTACACTGCACAAAGCCATCCTTCATTTTTTGATGGAACATGGCCCTGCTCTGAGCCGTTTGTTCTTCGCGTTCGTGGCGCTCGTGATACAAATGAAACTGAACACTGTGAAATTTGAAGTTTTTGAATTTAACTCCAGCACGCAACATGCGCCATTCTATATCACAATCTTCGCCATAACCGGTAATTTCATAATCTTCATCGAAGCCGTTTATGGCAAGCATTACTTTTCTGGGAATAGCCATGTTACAACCCAACAAACGCGGATTATCAGTTTCAAAAATGGGTTTGAAAGGCAATCTAAAACTGTCTTCAACGCGTGTGCTGCCATTCAAAATCATTTCAATTTTTCCAGGAACGATGCGCTCAGAATCCAACAAATTCTCGCTGGTTTTTTGGTCTAAATCCGTTCGTTTAGCAAAAAGCACATAGTTTTCATCAAAATTTGATGCGTATGTTTTCAAAAAAGTTGGATGCAAAATACAATCGCCATCAATGAAAACAAAAAGTTCTTCCTCCGCATGGCGAATACCAACATTCATGATTTTGTTTTTGCGAAATCCTTTGTCTTCTTGTGTGAAATGATCGATTTGAAAATCATACTTGCAGGACTCGATAAAATCAGACATTTCAATTGAACAACCATCTTCCAAAACAGAAACCTTGAAATTTCTATACGTCTGTGCAGCAACAGAATCAAGCACTTTTTTGAGGAATCGGGTATTTTTATACACCGTAATGAATAATCTTATACTGGGTCTGGGCATAAAAAAAATGTGTCTGTTCGCGTACAAAACTAACTATTTATTATGCATTTAAAATCTGCATGCTTCGCAATCTGCGTTTATTATTTAGACAATTTATAATTTACCATGATATGTGTAGCCCTCAATCATTAATTTAGCAGCGCACATTCAACTATCTATTGTCGTCTTTCTTTTTTTAAATTGCAGCTTGAATGCTAAACAATAAACCCATATTAAAAATTTTTCTCCCCTTTATTATGGGCTTGTTGGCAGCGCTTTCACTTGTTACCCAAATCGATTCACATATTCCCTCGCATATTTTATATTGGTTTATATACGCAATTGTGTTAACCATGGGCACAATGCTTGTGTTGTCTTTTTTCAATAGAAACCGAAGTCTGTTGCATGTATTTACATGGTTCTTAGGCGGATTTGTTTTATCGATGCAGGCCAACATCACCCAAGACCCAAAACACTTTTCGCACCTCGAAGCTGAAACATATGAAGCGCGCATTGACCAAATCAATCTCACGAATACCAAGAAAAGTAAATTTGTGCGTTGCGAAATGAACATGCTTTTTGCCTATGATGCCTTTGAAAAACATGAGGTAAACGGCAAAATCCTAGCTTTTATAGACACCGCGGCCTTTGGTGATTTTAAACTGGAAGATGTGGTTCTTTTCAATGCAATTCCGCTGGCTATCAAAAACCAAGGCAATCCTGGAGAGTTTGATTTACAATTGTTTTGGCGCACCAAGGGATTTACGCATCAGGTGTTTTTGGGATTAGAAGATGTTACTTTCAAAACCTCAGGTAACTACCGCGCTGGACTTTTCGACCGCATGAAAAGCAGCATAGTCAAAACCTTGGATTTACATTTGAAAGGCGATGTTTTTGCTGTTGCGATGGGCATTCTTTTGGGCGATAAAAGTTATCTCAACCTCGAGTTGAAAGACGCTTTTTCAGGGGCTGGAGCCATGCATTTGTTGGCCGTTTCTGGATTGCACGTCGGAATATTTTTGGTGATTTTGCAATGGCTTTTCAAAACATTTGGTCGTCGTGTGCCGCGTTGGTTACAATTCGGTCTCATATTGATTATCCTCTGGACTTATGCAGGAATCACAGGATTTTCGCCCTCCGTGAATCGAGCGGTAACCATGTTTTCGTTTGTGGCTTTGGGTACGCTTACGGGCAGGCGCTACGATTCCATCAATGGGCTCATTGCCTCTGCTATGATTTTGTTGGC
>DIUF01000049.1 GCA_002422285.1 Flavobacteriales bacterium UBA6165
AAAGCCACCACCATGAACTTTAAGGTTACGTCATCTCTCACTCGATCCCATGCACCTCTTAATGTGAGAAGTCCGTTCAACATACCACCCCAAGATGGAGCAATAAGCATCACTGAGAAAACCACACCCAAGGACTGCGCCCAATCAGGCAGAGCAGTATAAAGCAAGTGGTGCGGTCCCGCCCAGATGTACAAGAAAATCAAAGCCCAAAAGTGGATGATAGACAAGCGGTAAGAATATACCGGTCTATTAGCCGCTTTAGGCACGAAGTAATACATCAGACCAAGGAAAGGCGTTGTTAAGAAGAATGCCACCGCGTTGTGACCATACCACCATTGCACCAAGGCGTCTTGAACACCTGAGTACCACGAGTAGCTTTTGAACAAGCCCACAGGAATAGCAAAGGAGTTGAAAATGTGCAACATAGCAACGGTTACGAAAGTCGCGATGTAGAACCAAATGGCAACATACAAGTGGCTCACACGACGTTTGATCATGGTTCCAATCATGTTTACACCAAAGGCCACCCAAATCAAAGCGATGAGGATGTCGATCCACCATTCCAATTCGGCATATTCTTTTCCTTGAGTGATACCCAAAGGCAGTGTTATTGCAGCACATAAAATAATAAATTGCCAGCCCCAAAAGTTAAATTTCGACAAGAAATCACTAAACATTCTGGCTTTCAATAATCTTTGTAGTGAATAATAAATACCCATGAACAAAGCGTTGCCCACAAAGGCAAAAATCACTGCGTTGGTGTGTAAAGGTCTTAAACGACCAAAAGTTAGGATTTTAAACCCTAAATAGTCATTAAAAAACTCTGGGAATGCCAATTGCGCGGCGATAATAATCCCCACCAAAAACCCAACAATCCCCCAAAGCATGGTTGCGTAAGCAAAGTTGCGCACTATGCCATTGTCATAGCTAAACTTCTCGATTTCCATCTGATTCTGATTTTTCTTTAATATCCTCTTTTTTTGGTTCGGGATCATCAAATAAAATGCGAACGGCAGGGGCGAAATCCTCTTCAAATTGTCCAGATTTTGCAGCCCAAATGAAAGCCCCCAAGAAAATCAGTGCAATCAATAAACTACCGCCAACCATTAAATAGATAATCTCCATAACAGCGGCAAAGTTGGGGCTGCTTATTTGCTCAATATGTGACAAGCGTCATAACCAAACATGACTTTTGTCATGAAATTGTCATGTGAGCATGTATGTGGTTATAAATCAGGCGTTTTGAATGGGTTGAACAATGCGAACAAACACAAAAAACGTTAGTTATTTGTTCATAAGTGCGATTAAAAGGAGAAATTGACTAGAATATTTAGTTCCGAAAAACGACTTTGTCCGAGCTCATCAAATTGAAGCTACACTTGGCGCTTTTGATTGATGTTTTCTAACATTGAAATGGCCAATTGATGTAGCTGCGTGAAATATTTTGTTTCTGTAATTTCTAATAAAAATAAAATTTTGTTCAATTCAGAGATGTATTGCCGTAGAAGAATTTTTTCATCTGCGTTTAAAACTCCGTGATTTCCGATATAATTTGAAGCTAAACCCATTAGGTTACAATCAAGAACGACCAAATCAATACCAAGAGTTTCTTTTCCTCTTTCAGATGGAAAAGGTTCATGATATAGACCTTGAAACAGCAATTTTATTTCATCAAACTTTTGATTCATAACAGGATGAATGTTTTTGGGTTCATATTGAATCACTTCAACAGCCCCTGATATTTCATTAATACCGCTTCAAGTTTTGATTTTTCTTTGGTTTTTTGTTGCGCTTGCAAAAAGTCCTTTTCTTTCTCGTGCGCTAGTATTTGTGCGTCGAGGGTTTTGATAGCAAGTTCGATGCTGTACGTCACATTTTGAATGGCATATTTTGCGAAATAGGCGCTGTATAATCCGCCGTCTAACAACAACGCCAGTTCTTCCAAAGCTTGTTCTTGGATTTCAACATTTTGCTTGCTGAGGTAAATTCCAAATGAACTTATAGTGTTGAACAAATTACTTCCGCTCAACAAAGAGGAAGCAAATGCCTTTTTGAAGAAAATATATTGTTCGGTCGCACCATGTTCGGCGTAGAGTGAAGCCAAATAATTCATCATGGTTCCCGATTTTTCCTTTTCTAAATCAAGAGCTAATTTCATAGCGCCTTTAAAATCATATTTCGCTTGATGTAAAAGGGCTGTTCCAATGACTTTATATGACAGATCATTAGCGAGAACCTTGGCGTTAATTTCTCTTGTAACTCCTTCTTGCGGATATTGGCTATTTAGAAAATCGACCGCTGCTTGACGAACCAATGATTTTTCATCCTGTAAAGCCATTGTTGGGATTTTGTTCAAGAGAAATTCTTTGTGATTCTGCTTCAATCGGTTACACTGTTTGATGGCGTCTATGCGAATTTGATAAAAGGGATCATCAAGAGCAGCCATAATCACCGCGTCTCTGTTTGGGTCTTTGGATTTCGCTAAATTGCTCAAACCGGCTTTTCTGTCGGCATATTTTCCACCATGGTAAAATTGATAATGAAATTGATGAAGTGGTTTTTTATCAAACCATTCTGCCAAAATCACATGGTCTGCATCTGGAATTACACAATAAAGCGTGTCTTTTACAGGATAGGTGAACTCACAAACGCTTTTGTCTAAAACAATTTTGTGGTTGTGGCGCCCCTTGGCATCAAACAAGGAAATGGTCATCGGGATTTTAAACAGCGGAAATTCGGAAAAATTTTGCGCTTGCGTGATTTTGATTGAAACAGAATCTTTGGAGCGCGTTTGTTCAACGATAATTTTCGGGTGACCTTTGGCAAAAAACCATTGGTTGAAAAACCAGTTCAAATCTTCGCCAGAAACTTCTTCAAATGCGATGCGCAATTCGTGTGCTTCGGCTGGTTTGAATTCATGTTTGTGCAGATAATGTTTGATTCCGGCAAAAAAAGCTTCATCGCCTAAATAGTTACGCAACATGTGCAAAATTCGTCCACCTTTGTTATAGGAATGACCATCAAACATTTGCTCTTTGTCGGAATAATCGAACCAAATCAAATTGTGGTGACCTTGTGATTTGGCGCTTGCGAAATAGCCTTCAGCCTCTTTTTCAGCGTTGTATTCTGCTTCATCTAGACCGTATTTGTATTCATCCCAAAGAAATTGAGAATAATTGGCAAAGGACTCATTCAAAGGCAAGTTCGACCACGATTCGCAGGTTACCAAATCACCAAACCAATGGTGAAACAACTCGTGTGCAATAATAGATTCCCAGTTGCCGTCGAGCAATTCACGTTCGTTGGAATAAACCATATCACCGAAAATAACGGCGCCGGTATTTTCCATTGCTCCTGAGACATAATCGCGCACCACAATTTGGTGGTATTTATCCCAAGGATATTCATAACCCAAAACAGTTGAGAAAAACGTGAGCATTTCAGGCGTGTTTCCAAAAATTGCTTTGGCAATCGGCTCCCATTCTGGCTCCACATAATAATGCACTTCCACCTTTTTGCCATTGCTGCGTGTCCAAGAATCTTTGACAACTTTAAATTCACCGATGCCCATCATGGTGAGATAAGGCGCGTGGGGCAAACGTTGCTGCCAGTGGTCGGTGCGGGAGCCATCAGCATTTTTCTTGGATGAAAGTAGCAAACCATTACTCAAAGTGGTGTATTTGTCCGCCACGGTGATGTATAAATCTTGCGACATTTTTTGATTCGGAGCGTCGATAGTTGGAAACCAAACGGAATTCGATTCAGTTTCGCCTTGTGTCCAGATTTGCGGCATCACATTCGGCTTTTCTCCACGTGGATTGATGAAGTAAAGCCCTTTGTCGCCTGCAATGGCCGAACTTCCGCCTTGGATTCTTTCATCGGGTTTAGCGGTAAATTCCACTTTCACGGTGAGTGTATCACTTTTAGTATAGGTTCTGTTCAAAGCGATTTTCAATTGCTCACCATTATAAACATATTTAAGTTGTTGTTTATCAAGGAAAACAAAATGAATTTCCATGTCCTTGGCATCTAAAATCAAAGTGTCTTGTGGGTAAAAACGCGGACTCAAAGTAATGCTTGCCACACCATGAAGGTGGCTGTTCTCCCAATCAAAACTGACGTGTAATTCTGTGTGAATTAAGTCGAAAAGCACAGTTCTCGATGCTTGATAAACAGGCAAATGTTGAGGCGGCTCATTTTTGTCAACACCTTGAACACCCAAACTGCCACTTGGTTTTTGAGGGTTTTGAGTAGGTGCTGCGTTTTGTCGTTTAGCCGTACCACAAGCCAAAGCAAATATTAGAAGGATTGGGAATATTTTCTTCATACTGAGATTTAATGTGAACAAAGATGGGGAAAAATTGGCGGTTGGTGATTAGCTATTAGCGATTGGCAACTGGTGAGCGCTACTTTGTCAAAGTTGTGCTCAAAAGCCAATGGGCAGCCCCAATTATTAAGCCCCCTGCTTTATTAATTGACCTGCTAAGCACTTTGACAAAGTTTGCGCGGGTTTTAATCTGGTTAGAGGCTAGCAGCCAAAAAATCTCACGCAACATATATTTCATTAATTTTGTCCAAACAATTCAAAAGACATGGCCCACGTTTGGAAATTAGGTGAAGAGACGATAGAAACGCATTCTGGCGCGAAAATTTCTTGGGAAAACGAACGTTTTTTCAAGGTGTTTTTTCAAGGAAAGACCTTTTTTGGTGAAGTAGAAAGTAGCGACACCGAGCAAAACACCATGCGTGTGAAAATCAACCACCGTTCGTTTGAGGTGAAACGTGAAACTCCGATTCATGTCTTGTTGAAGTCTATGGGCTTGGATAAAGTGGCGCCTATAAAACTAGATGTACTTCAAGCCCCAATGCCCGGAAAAGTATTGGCCTTAAACGTGTCCGTTGGTGAAGAAGTGGAAATCGGAAAATCATTGCTCACCCTCGAAGCCATGAAAATGGAAAACGTGATTAAAGCAGAGGGCATCGGAAAAGTGAAATCGATTGAAGTGAAAACGGGTAATACTGTTGACAAAGGGGCGGTGTTGATACGATTTGAATAGAGGTCGATTGGCTGCTTGCGGCTAGCCACTGGCTTCTAGCAGCAATGTATATGACTCCACGAACTCCATTTTTTGGTTGGGGATGTTTTTGAGTGATTGTGTTTAAAGCGTGAATCTATGAAAATTACTAGCCCAATATTTCTTGTCTTTCTGCTCTTATTCGCATTCAATACATTCGCCCAAGAGCAAGTTGCTGTCGAATTGAAAGAAGCGAAAATTATGTATCGCGGCTATCGAAATGTAATTTTTGTTCCGCAGGATTCTTGCAATGGATTTGTGACAGATGTCGTGGTTGTGAGCAATGGAACTATCGAAAAATCTGAAAATCCAGGAGAGTATATTGTTTCGCCAGGGTCTTACAGATACACAAAATTGGCTGTTGTTCGAAGAAACGGAGATGCAATTGTTGACACATTAAGGGTTGTGGAATTTCACGTTAGTAACCTTCCCGCACCACAACTGTATTTTGGGCCGTATGAGAGTGGCATGGTTGTCAAAAGTTTGGAAAATTTTCTTTTCGCAAAATATGGGGAATATATATTCCTCACAGCAGCATTCAACATCATAAGTTGGACCATTTATGTTGGTGACAAAAGCATTTCGGGAGATGGAAGGAATATTTCTTCGACACACAATTTGCTTAAAGAGATCGCGTCTCCAACCAAAGTAATAATTGTTGCTAGAGTTATTGGTCTAGATAAAAGAGAATACGAAATTCAAGGAGATTGGGTTGTTATGCCAGGTGCTACCCAACGAAAGCACGATCAGGTTATTGATTGAAGCTAGTCAAATGAGCTTCGTTTTTTGCTACTTTAGCCCAAATTTAAACACCTATGAAAACGTATTTTTTCTTTGCTGTAGCGCTGTTTTTAGCTTTTAGCGATGTAGCTGCACAACAAACAAATCCTGTAATGTTCCGCGGATTACACAACGAGGTGCACTTGGTCGATTTTGGCTATGATGTTTCGAAGTTTGAAATGCGAGCCTTGGACAACGTTGTTCTTTCATTTAAGGCCTTAGGCGTTTATAATGCTCTTCCGCAACATGGAAAATGGGTAAAAATCTTAGTGGTTGATGTTAAAGGCAAATCGGTCGACACTTTGTCATTTGAAGTCTTTAATCGTCCAGTACCTCAGTTGTATTTGTGTGGTTCGGTTGAGGGTTCGCGTGTAGAACAACTTTGTGACACAATAGAATTGCGTTATCCTGAAGGCGTAATATTGAAGCCAAATCTCAAAATACTTTCTTGGACATTGACACACCCTGATTTACCTAAACCCTTGAGTGGAACAACAAATTGGCTAGAAGGATTGGAGGCTGTGCGTAGCCAATTGAAACCGAACACGACCATTCAAATTGATCTGATGTATACCGATGAATTTGACGTTGTCCGTAAGATCATTGCACGTTGGACATTGTGATTTCTATTTCCTAAAATTTCTTAATTCTCTTGCCCATGCATTTCTTTTTAGGCAACTTTGTGAATATTGATGAAAATTATGAATATTAGAGCCCAATACACTTTATTAATTGCGCTGTTTCTTGTTACAGCATGCGCCACATACGAACCTTTCACGGAGCCCATGCTCAATGAGTTTAAGCTCGACACTAAGAATATCAAAAACGTGCAATTTTATCTTTCTGCAGAGATCATCATGTTCAAACTTGAAGATGGACATGCTATGGGCAAAGAAGGCAATGTGTTTGTGCAGAACACCGGTGGTCTTACTCAAAAAGTGAGAATCAAACGCAATACACCGTGTGTTGTGGAGCGCATCGATAAAGAAGGGTTTTTTCATGTCCGCTTTGAACCAGGAGCCAATAAAACACTGAAATTCCAACGCGCCGACAACAACCGCTATTATTTGCATACTGAGTTTGTGAACAACCGCCACCAATTGGAATATGGCAACGAAAAATACTACGTGACCAATCCTAGCTTGATTTCTTTTATTATGGTGCAAATGAGAAGTGTTAAAAACAGCCCAAGTGAACGGGTGATTGGCGGGAAAAGGGCTTAGTTTTTAACAGCCCTTATTCTTTAATCCATGCTTGTTTATGGAACGCTTAGGAAAATGATTATATAGATATTCGCAAATTTAATCAGTGCTACCACGAAGTAGCAGCGAAGCTAATCCGCCCACCGCGAAGCATTTATTCTCGTAAAGCGGGAGCAACGCAGTTAATCTGCGCAACACCGCGGGGCGAGCACAGGTCAGTGTTCTATTTCCTTCACACCATCCCCAATAACCCCCGCGCTTCATCAATGTTTCCAACTTTTGCGAAAAGCAAATGCAATTTAGTGGTCCGTTTAATTAAAAATCTATAAACTTGTTTCAATTTCCTTGGGATTCATTCTGTTTCCCCAAAAACGAAGCAATTCAATGGTGTTTTGATTTATCCTGTAATATAGTGAAATAGGTTTAACAATCATTGCCTTTCTTACGTTTTTGAAATCTGTTTCTTGAAAGGTATAAGGGTTGTTTTCAATTATTCTAATTGCTGACATTGCCTTTTTTGTGAATTTCCGCGCTTCTCGCTCAGTCCAATTTTCAAAAAAAAAGGATGTTTTCATCGAAGTCACGTTTTGCATTGCTTGTCCAAATAATTTGATAGTCAGCCATTAAAACAAGTTGGGGTATTTTGCTTTCATTTCTTGCACCACATCAACATGTTGATGAGTTGAACCATTTTCCAAGTCTTGAAAAGCTTGATCCAATGCGTCTTTTTCTAACTGACTTAAAGATTCAATGGACGAATTAACAACAGTCGTCTTTACAAATGAAAAGTTCTTCAACAACTCCAAAAAGAAAGAACCCTTAGATTCTGGTATCTCCAATATTAATTTCATCGGTATTTATTGATTGTAACAAAGTTAGAAAGAAATGTCGGAAATCACAAAATAGTTTGACCGGCAAGGATTATTCTCCCTCACACCATCCCCGCGCTTCATCAATATTCCCTACTTTTCCGAAAACTAAACGCAATTTGCTAGTTTTTTTCGCAAGTAAAATTGTGTGCATACTAGTATACTCAAATAAAAAATTCTACCATTTCGCATGACCAATAATAGTATTTCTACTATCTTTGTGTATATTGAAAGAAAAAAAAGTGAAATCCTCAGAACTGCATAGAATGGTTAAAAAAGCTGGATGGCAGCACATTCGAACTGAAGGGAGTCATTACATCTATTCTAAAGAAGGTAAAAGTTATCCTGTTCCATATCACGGGGCCAAAGAAGTTGGAAAGGGATTGGCGAGTAAGATTATTAAGGAAATGGGGCTTTAAAAATGAAGCTGAATTGTTGAATTTAAGTGTTTTATGAAATGAAAAAGTTAGCTGAGATCAAAGTGATTATAGAAAAAAGCGCTGACCAGTACTCCGCTTATGCTGATAACGTTGAAGGCGTTTATGGTGGTGGAAACTCTGTTAACGAGACGAAAAAATCAATTTTGGAAGCGATCGAATTATTGAAAAAGTATAATTCAGAAGAAAACATTCCCGCCATTTTGAAAGATGAATACCGCGTGATTTATCAAATGGATGTTCCTTCCGTGCTTAATTACTACAAAGGAATTTTCACGCTTTCAGCATTGGAGCGTTTAACCGGTATCAACCAAAAACAACTTCAACACTATGCCTCTGGTTTGAGAAATCCTCGACAAAAGCAAAGCCAAAAAATTGAGGAGGCTTTTCACAAGTTGGGGAATGAGTTGTTGTCTATTGAGTTGTAAGTTCATGGAACATTGATTCAGAGCTTTGCTATCATTCTGTTTAATAGCCGTTTACTAAAGCGCCCTATGCAGATAAGAACAGAAATCAAAATTTTATGCCGATTTATACCAAATGGAACCATCACATTTGAGAATCATCCTCAAATTCTCTGGTTTTGCAATTCGTTTGATAGTTTTCAAAGACATTTGCCCAGAAAAGGTTGCCGATTTAAACTCAAGTTGGCTTTCAAATTCAGGATTTATACGATTTGAAATTGTTTCTACTCCATCAACAATATAGTGTGCTTCGACCAACCTCAAATGCCTATCTTTTGTAAACAGCTCTGGATCCACGGAACTATAAATTAATATATCCTTGTTTTTCTTTACTTCAAACACGTGAATTCTCCAAGGAGAATCATTTGACTTTTCATTTAGAATGAAATAGTTGTTGATTTGAAACAAACGAAAGTTGTCATCCATAAATTTTGGCCCTTGATCAATAATAACAGCCTTTCCTGGGAGGGAATCGTTCGCAACTCTTGATTCATAAATACCACCGTTTTTAATCGAGATTACATTGTCGCTTTCCTTCCAAACACCGTGCAGTTTATCAGGAAATTCAAATAGTTCTTTACCGCCTATTGTCTGCGGCTCGGTGAAATAGATACTTATGCAGGAAGGGCAAGTCAAAGCGAGTAAAACAAAAGCAAAGCAGCCAGTTTTATTCATGTCATGGAAATTTATGATGTAGTAAGAACAAACAAATATAGCTCAGGATTACAAATAATTCGAATTCTTATACATCTGTTTTACTAAACAAATACTTATCCAATGGAACGC
>DIUF01000016.1 GCA_002422285.1 Flavobacteriales bacterium UBA6165
GCAAAATTGCTGATCCTAAGCTTTCGAAGCATGTCTTACATTTTTAGAATTTCGTCGTATTTTTCACCGTTAGATGGGTCGATTTTTTTGAGAATGGCCACCACCTCAGCTTTTTCTCCGGCTTCAGCTTTAGAGAATAACTTTACAAACTCATCTCGTTTTGCCAAAGTAAAGATTTGCAAATTGACATTCCCGAAACGCGCAGTTTGGATGGCTTCAAGCGTTTTCAAAGACTCAATGATGTTCTTACGAGCTGTTTCAATATCATTGAAAAGCATATCCATTCCATTTCTGTGATAATTGTAATAGGCAGTTCTAAGCGGTTTGTATAAAGGGTTCAAGTGGTTGTCCACAATGAAGAAGCGATTACGTTGGCTTCCATCATTCTGGCTCCATCCACCGCCAGCACCAGAGCCTTGAGCCAAGGTTACAATTTGTTGTGCTTTCATGAAATATTTTGTTCCACCTTCCAATGAAAAAGAATCATAATCATAACCCAAAATCATGTAAGCCCAATATGCCATAATTGCCGTTAAATTATCACGGAATTGGTTTTCAGCATATTGCATGATTTGGTCTCGCTGAAAGGTGAAATTCACATTTTCATCTAAAAAATTAATGATAGGCGTAGAAATAGAAGCGTTGAAGATTGGTCGGTTGGCGTTTATCATTAATGAGGCGTTGTATGCACCTGTTGATGGTATTTGGTTGATCGTGAGCTGGAACGAACAATTGATGCGTTCGTTTATTTCAAAAACGTCCTCAGTCCATTTGGTGTTGTTAAAAAAATCAGCAATAACAACTTTGAGCACATCCATGACTTCTTGATCCACAGTGGTTACATTCATTCTTGGATTTGGCACAACCGTGACAGTAGCCTGAAGTTCTTGGGCATGAAGTCCATTGAGCCCAATAAAAACAAGGGAGAGTATAAAAAAATTATGAGATATTTTCGATAACATAGTTAACCAGATTTTCTGCGACTTGAGATTTTAACAACAACTCAAAATTAGTAATTTTATTGTCTTTGGAAATAAATGAAACTTGATTTGTATTGTGACCAAATCCCGCGCCAGAATTGCGCAAAGAATTCAAGACTATCAAGTCTAAATTTTTACGATTCAATTTGGCTTGAGCGTTTTCAAATTCATTTTCAGTTTCTAGGGCAAATCCAACTAAATATTGATGATTGGATTTGTTTTGACCTGCCCAGGCTAAAATATCTGGGTTTTTCATCATTTCAACGTGCAATATGTCATTGGATTTTTTGATTTTTTCTTTGGCGATATCTTTGGGACGATAATCTGCAACTGCTGCTGAGAAAATTCCAATATCAGAACTTGGCCAATACTGTTCTGTAGCTCGCATCATTTCTTCTGCTGCTTGAACACGAACAATACAAATATTCGGCAGATTTGGAACTGTTTCATGCGAAGGCCCCAGAATAAGAGTTACTTGTGCGTTTTCCAAGGCAAATTGATAGGCAATAGCAATTCCCATTTTTCCTGTCGAATGATTGCCGATAAATCGCACTGGGTCGAGCGCTTCATAGCTTGGACCAGCGGTAATCAAGATTTTTTTTCCGGTCAAGCGGCCCTGTTTTTGCGCCAAGACAAAGCTCGTGTATTCGAAAATTTGTTCTGGTTCAGCCATCCTCCCTTTTCCTACTAATCCAGAGGCCAATTCACCTTCTTCTGCATCCAAAACAAAAACACCTCGACCTTTTATGGTTGCCAAGTTTTCTTGCGTGGCGGCATGCGCATACATATCCAAATCCATCGCTGGAGCAACGACAACTGGACATTTGGCAGAAAGGTAAGTCGTCAATAATAAATTGTCTGAATGTCCCGAAACAAGCTTAGAAAGGGTAGAGGCAGTTAAGGGTGCTATGACCATCAGGTCTGCCCAAAGTCCCAGTTCTACGTGATTGGTCCATGAGCCCGTTAGTGGATTGAAAAGTTCTGTATGAACTTCATTTTCAGATAGCGTAGCTAGAGTGAGTGGTGTAACAAAAGAAGAAGCCGAGGGGCTCAATATACATCGCACCTCGGCATCAGCTTTTTTGAATAATCTTACTAAGTAAGGTATTTTGTAGGCAGCAATGCCTCCACTAACACCGATAAGCACACGCTTACCCTTGAGCATGATTTTTTAGTCTTTTGTGATTTCCAACTTGCCTGATTGCAGCTCATCAATAGCCATAGCAACAGGTTTTGGCAATTTTTCGTAAATACGAGAGATTTCAATTTGCTCACGGTTTTCGAAGATTTCCTCTAGGTTGTCCGTGTGTGAAGCAAAATCTTCAAGTTTTTGACCCAACTCCTCTTTCAATTCTACATTGATTTCGTTGGCTCTTTTAGATAAAGCTACAATTGACTGATAAACGTTTCCAGTAGCATCTTGAATTTGAGTCAAGTCGCGCGTTACGGTTGTTTTTTCAGCGTTTGAGTTCTTGAAGTTCATAATTGATTTTTAATTTCTGAGATTAGTCTTTTTTGTTTTCTTCTACAAATTTCTCTGCTTTGTTCCTGAAAATCAGTATTTCCGCGGAGTACTTTGAGTCTGGGAAAAGTTCTGCAAATTTAACGCTTCTTTGCATAACATTTTCAAAACGCTCCATTTTTTTACTGTCAACACTATTCATAGCAAGAAAGTAAGATGAACGTGTTGCCAAATACATCGCGTCTTCTTTGCGTTTCGAGCTTGGGAAGTCTGCTACGAATGCGTCCATGGCAGCAGCCGCGGCTCTGTAATGCTCTGTGTGGTAATAGATGTATGCATTGTCATACGCTTTTTCTTCGAGTTGCAAATTCAAACGATCCATCACCCTGTTGCAAGAATCTACAAGACCACTGGTTGGATAAGCGTTGATGAACTCTTGAAGAGAATTCAGGGCTTGGTATGTTTCTGCCTGATCGAGGGAACGTTTCGGTACATTTTTTACAGCGCACATTGCTGCTAGAAACTTAGCCTCTTCAGACAATTGAGAATAAAAAAAGCGTTGAGAAAAATTTTGAAAATAATACCCTGCTAGGTAGTAGTCTTTCATGTTGTAGTGACTCATGCCCAAACGGAAAAAAGCTTCTTCACCAATAGGTCCTTGAGAAAATCGTTGGTATATCTGTTCGTATAAACCAGCAGCTCTATCCCATTGTTTGCTAACATATGCGTTGTTTGCAAATTCTCGCTTGCGTTCAAAATCATCAGACTTCAAAACGCTGCTGTAACCTGAGCACGCTGCAAGCATCACGGTTAATAGGGCAGAAACAAAATAGAAACGAATGCTCATAAATATATTTCGACTTAAATTTAATCCTCCAAAAAGTTTGCAAATATAAGCAATTAATGAGAACGAAACTGTTGTCCTTTTATTGTGGTGTAAGTGAAGTGTGCTGTTTTCCTTTGTGTTAAAACAGAAATGATTTCATTTTGCTTTGATAATTCTTCATATTACATTGTGCCATTCTTTGAGCATTAATTTTTATGACCTTATTTTCATTTTAAAAGTTAATCTTTACTCAGCTAGTTGGCTGACAGTATGTGTATTACGGCTTTTAATTCTGTTGTATGCTCCATCCCAAAGCGCAATGCGTTTCTGTAGTGATTCAATGGTGGCTTGCAAGGCTTCCTCCCAATATTGGTCATCGGTTCCGCACAAATTTGAGGTCATTTCTAAGGCCAAATGGCTGTGGTGGTCACCATCTACTTCAATGTGTCTTTCGAGGTAGTATTTGAATACTGAAATACTGTCTGGGAAGTTTTTATCGATATCGTTCACAATGGAAATGAACATGCCAGGAATGAGGTCTTCGCGACCAAAAGTGAAAATAGCGGCTTGTAAATAATCTTTTTTGCTGTTGATGATGTTGAATGTGAATTCCACAAATTCT
>DIUF01000019.1 GCA_002422285.1 Flavobacteriales bacterium UBA6165
AATGTCTAGGCTAAATTCTTGACCTGCAGTGCTGCTTACAAAAATTTCATTTCCCGCGCTGTTGTAAATAATGATGTGATTGATTTCAATTTTGGAAACAATATGCAACATATCCTGCGTAGGATTCGGATATAACACAATAGCAGTTACTGCATCATCGGAAATTCCATTGCTGCTCAAACACAATTCACATTCGGCTTCAGTGGCATAGAGTGCATTTTGGTAATTCACATTGTTTACAACAGTTCCGCATCCCGACATTGGCAAGCATTGACCGCCATTTAAGGCATAACCAATAAACATCGAGCAAGGACCAAAATCGATGTTGGCAAGGTTCGTACATGGTTCTGCATCAATAGGTTCGGTTTTGAAACAAGCCTCACATGCTTCAATAGTATTGTAAAACGCTGGCGCATAATTGATGTCATCCACAACAAATCCGCAACCTGAAACAAATGCACATTGACCGTTGATGATTGTTATTCCCAGAGCCATATCACAGTCACCAAAATCAACGGCGGCAACATCTGTGCAGGGTTCAGCATCAATAATGTCACCCGCACAGGGTCCTGGTGTAAAATCTATAACACCTCCTAAAATTTCGGCATAGCAGCTATTGGTATATGTAATCCCATTGCATCCACAAACGGGGATATAAACATCAAAACAAATACCATCTGGTTGGATAAGTGAAGAATCAACGCAATTTTGAGCTTGAACGAAGCTTATGGGAGCAGTAATCAACAGCAATAGAAGAGATACATACATTTTCATGACATGAAATTTTCGTGTTTCAATTGTTTGACGAATCTCAAAGCAAAAGGGTTGTAAGAGAATGAAAAAAATCTCAAATTTTAATGCAGGCTTCATTACCTTTGCGGCCATGCCCAAACATCGTATTGTAATCACAGGAGGAGGAGGCTCGGGAAAATCGAGTTTGATTGAATATTTTATTGCTCATGGTTTCAATGCCATGCGAGAGGTAGCTCGAGAGCAAATCCGAATCAGTTTGGAAAATAATTCGCGTGCCTTGCCATGGGACGATATTCAAGCGTTTTCTGAAAATGTACAAGCCCAAATGGTCGTAGATTTCAATGCTTTTCCCGAGGCGGATTATGCTTTCTATGACCGCTGTTTATTGGATGTTTTGTCGTATTTGGTTTTAGACAAGCGCCCATCTTATCCTACATTGAATCAAGCAATTGAAAATCACCGCTATTTTGAGCAAGTTTTCATTTTACCGCCTTGGCAGGAAATCTTCACCAAAGACGATGAACGCATGGAGGATTTTGAAGATACCATCAAGGCCTTCGAGGTAATCAAAGAAACCTACGAAGCTCATGGTTATCAAGTGGTTGAATTGCCCTTAGCATCCGTTGAGGCGCGTGTGGAATTTATTTTGAATCATTTAAAAAGACGTGGGATTGAAATCTGAGCAGAAAATTTTTGTTTTAGGCGCTGGATTTATCGGCAAACCCTTGGCTAAGCATTTGAAAACCGAAGGCTACTCAGTCGCTGCATCTATTCGAAATGCTGAAAACAATCACATTTTCGAAGAGCAGGGCATAGAGGTTCACAATTTTCAAGTGGGCGACCCACAAGTGACAATTTTTAGTGAAATTCAAACGTTGGTGATTGCTTATCCAATTGGCAGCCGAAGAATGCAAACAGGCGATCATCTCAAACAAGCCCAATGGATTGCTGAACATTTCCCCGAAAACCAACTCAAGCAAGTGATTTTAACTTCCTCAACATCGGTCTATCCAGATGGAATAGGTGTGGTAGATGAGGAGTGTGTCGAGCGCCCGAATGACCACGGATTAATTCAATTGGAATATGAGGAAGCATTTCGGAGTTATTATGGTTCGAAATTAATCATAACGCGCTTGGCTGGATTAATTGGTAAGAATAGACATCCTGGTAAGTTCTTGGCCGGGAGAAAAGAGGTGCCGTTTGGATCTAGCCCAATAAATATGGTGCATCAAGCCGATGTTGTTCGATTTATTTATGAATTGATTCAACGACAAATTACCGTCCCAATCGTTAATATCTGCCATGACGAGCACCCACCAAAACAAATCTATTACCGCGCAGCCAGCAAAGCATTAAACCTTGAGCCACCTACATTTTCACCACAGCATTTGGAGTGTCCTAAATTGGTGAACAATGCGCTGTCAAAAAGTTTATTTGGCTTCGAGTATGAATTTCCATTGGATTTGTTTTAAATTTGCCACGATTTTAGGTTCGTGTCTAAGCACACGATTAAAAGGGAATCTTGTGAAAATCAAGAACTGTTCCTGCAGCTGTAAATCTTAGTAGCAGCTTTTTTCTTTAGACCACTGTCTCTTTTGTATGGGGCGGGAAGGCGAAAAAAGTGAGACGAGTCAGAAGACCTGCCCAAAATCATTTAGTTGTTAGCTTTCAGGATAAAAGCTTAACTTGATTAGGAACAGTGCGCAATGTTCCCACTCTTGTTATTTATTCCTGTAAGTCATTTGTTTAACTTGTTGCTCGATTCTAAAAACAAATCGTCGTGCAACGCAAAATGATTTACTTATGAAAAATGTTATTTTTTCAATCACGGTAATGCTTTTACCGTTTCTTTCAATTTCGCAATATGTTGTCGATTTTGAAGCTTTTCAATTCCCATCAAATCAAAACTTCTGGAATGGTGCTGACGAAACCGGTGGTTTTACTCTCAGCGGAGCGTCTTTTAACAACAGCTACAATGCCGCATGGATGTCATGGTCTGGTTTTGCCGTTTCCTCCGAAGTTGATGTTACAACAGCGGGTTGGGGCAATCAATACAGCTGTTTTGCGGGTTCTGGCGCTGCTGGTTCATCCAAATTCGCAGTCTGGTATGCCAATGGGGAAATTACTTTTTCTGTGCCAACTCAAGTGATGTCAATGGCTGTGACCACCACCACTTATGCAGCACTTTCCATGCGCGACGGCGATGCTTATGCCAAGCAATTCGGTAGTATTTACAATGCCGATGGGGAAGAAGACGGAACAGACGGCAAAGATTGGTTCCGTTTGACTATAACTGGTATGGATGCCGACAATGAACCCACCGGATCAATTGACTTTTATTTGGCAGATTTTCGCAGTGATGATTCGCTGGAGCACTTTATTTTGGATGTTTGGTCAACATTAGATTTGACAAGTTTGGGTACAGTTCAAAAATTGGTTTTCGAACTGCAATCATCTGATGTAGGTCAATGGGGCATGAACACTCCGGGCTATTTTGCATTGGACAATCTAACATTTTACCAATCAAGCGCGAGTTTGAATCAAAATGATGAAACTTCATATATGGTTTATCCAAATCCTGCGCAAAACTTTGTGAACATCAAGCAAAATCAAGGAGAAGAGTTTTCATTAACACTTTTTGATGCGGCTGGAAATTTGATTCAAAACCACAGTGAAGCTGCAACACATCTATTGGATTTGAGTGCCTTACCCAATGGCGTGTATTTCATCCAAATGGCGACTCAAAATAGCGTTAAAACTGAAAGAATTGTCGTAACACGTTGATTAAGAGATTAGCACATATCGCTCTTTTGATTTCTTGTTGTTGCTCGGTAGCTTATGGTCAAGAGCCAGCGGACACAACTTTAAATACGCACCAAACATCAATTGTTGAAATACGAACAGAGGTTATTGTCGTTTATAAAACTGCCACTATTTCTGGAAATACGATTTCTGAAGAAGAAATCATAAGAAGAACCCCGGAAGATTTGGGGGATTTGAGCTCCAATTTTTCTGGAGTATTTATTCGTTCGTATGGCGGTGCGGGTGGATTGAAAACCATGAATGCCAGAGGTTTAGGGTCACAGCATTTTCTGTTGGTATCGAACAGCCAAGCGATGTTGTTCAATCAAATGGGTTCAGCAAATTTAGGCGATGTGCAAGTGGATGGATTGACATATGTACAATATTCCGTTGGAGGCACAGATTCTTGGGCTTTACCTGCCCTGGCTAAAACGTATTCAGGGGTTTTGGCATTGAACTACAAGGACAATTATCTCTTAGAAAAACGTAATCAAGGCAATATTCAGGTGCTTGGTGCCTCGTTTGGCCGTATGAAATTATCTGGGAATTGGTATAAAAGTGCTGAAAAATGGGCACTGTTTTCGCAAGTTTATGGCTATCGCATGGATGGCGCATATCCTTTTAGCTATCAGCATGGTCAAGTGCAAGTGGATGGAACAAGATTTCACAACAAAACTCAAGAGGCAGCTGCTCGATTGGGTGGAGTTTTAAAATTGAACGCAAAAAATTTGTTGCACCTATCCACTCAATATTTGAATGCCTTCCGCGAATTGCCTGGAGCGATTGTTTTTTATCATCCTGATAGCTTTCAAGAATTGGCCAATCAGCAATTCAATGTGAATTTGAAACACGATTTTACTGGCGATAATTTTATTTTTCTGAATTATGCCAACTATTCATGGACCAAAACAGATTATCGAGATCCGTTTACTCAGTTTGGTTTTCCTTTTCAAATTTACAGGGAGCAAAATTCTGATTTGGGTCACAATGGCGCTTTTGATTACCGGGATTGGCGAATAAATTGGTCAGCGCAATATGTGTATTCTGAATTATTCACAAGTCGTGGGGATATAATGTTACCTCGCCGACATCGTGCCATTGCAAACGCTGGTATTTCCTATTTGAAAGAGAAATTCAAATTTCGTGTCGATGTTCCTGTTCAATTTTTATCAGACCAACTTTGGTTAAGTCCGAATCAAAATCGTTTACTTTTCACTCCGTCTATAGGTGTAAGTAAGGTCTTTGCGAAAAATATTTCCAAGGTTTCTATTCTGCGCGCCTCAGCAGGACAATTCGCCCGCGTTGCTACTTTTTCTGAGATGTATTATGGTTCCATCGGCAACCCTAATTTGCGTCCAGAAGTATCACAAATGATTAATCTTGGTTTTCATCACAGCAGAAAAACTGATAGGTGGAATTGGGGCTTTTGCGTCGATGCTTTCGGTGGCAAAGTTCAGGATAAAATCATTGCTGTGCCTACGCAGAATTTGTTCGTTTGGTCGGTGCGTAATGTGCAAACAGTTCGGACTTATGGCTTTGATGCTATGTTCAATTTCACCTACAATTTGAATCAAGAAAGCAATCTTCATTTGAATTTGAAATCGAGTTTGAATATGGCCCACGATATCAGTGACGAATTGAGTAGCACTTATCAACAACAAATTCCATACACGCCATATTGGTTGCACAGTGCTGAATTGACTTATAAATACAAGCGTTTATCAATGACTTATCAATACAGTTTCAACGATTTCCGTTTCGTTTTAGGCGAAAATATTGCTGCCAATATCATAGACGAATTTCATCTGCATGATTTGCGCATCAACTACGAAGGCAAAATGAAAACGGAATTGAAATACGGTTATCGTTTTCATGCCAAATGCAACAATTTATTGAACACCCAATATCAAGTAATGCGCGGTTTTCCGATGCCCGGCAGAAACTTTGAGATCGGATTAAGCTTCTTTTGGAAATGAGAAATAGCGCAATCATATCGATAATTTTGGTGATGTTGTTTTCATGCAAAAAGCCAACGCTGAATCAGGGTGAAATTCCAGCAACAATCACCAATTCGTTTTTGGTTTTGAACGAAGGACTTTTTCAGCACAACAACAGTACTTTGACTTATTTCAATTGGCACACCCATCAACAGCACGACAATCTCTTCGAATCCAAAAATGGGTGGGGTATGGGAGATACTGGAAATGATATGGGCATTTATGGTTCAAAGCTCTACGTCGTGATGAATAATTCGCATGTCATTCATGTTCTAAATCGTTATTCAGGATTGCTTATCGAACAAATTCATCTTCATGAAAATGGCATCGGAGCATCACCACGTAATTTGGCGTTTTTTCAGGGAAAGGTCTATGTATCATCATTCAACGGGTATTTGTACAAGATTGACACGACATCTTTGCAAGTGGAGAATAAAATTCAACTGGGAACCAATCCTGACCAAATGTGTGTGGTTCAAAACGAACTTTGGGTTTCCAATTCGGGCGGATTAACAACAATTGGCGACAGTACCATTAGTGTGGTTGATTTGAATACCTTTTCAGAGCTTCAAAAAATTGTTGTGGGCAGAAATCCAGGCTCCATAGTTTTTGATGGAATGGGGTATGTTTTTGTGGTTGCTCGCGGAAATTATACCGACATTCCTTCAAAAATCGTGAAGTTGGATGCTACAAATAAATCGATTATTCTCGCTGAAAATCGCCCAATCAGTTCTGTCAGATATTGGAACAATCAACTTTTGGCAATGGGTTATCATTATGAAAGCTCGAGTTCATCTGTCCATATTTTGAATACCATTGATCTTAGCGAACTCAGCGGAAATTTAATAGCTCATCTGAATATTCAAACGCTCTATGGATTTGAGAAATTGTCTGTTTTGGGTCAAGATGTATTGGTTTTATTGGATGCACGGCAATACATCCATCAGGGAAATGTCTTGGTTTGCGATATGAATTTTAATGTTTTGTTTGAGTTTAAAGTGGGGTTGAATCCTTGTAAAGTTTTGTTTAATGAGTGAAAAATATCGCGCAAAGACGCAAAGAACGCTAAGTTCTTTTTTGCTTATTGCGCTTATATTTGTTCGAAACTAAAATCATAAAAAATGGGATATTCACATTTAACCGAAAATGAACTTGCAAAAGTAATCGTTGATATTGCTTACCACATACACACCACATTAGGTCCAGGACTATTCGAATCGGTCTATGAAGAAATCATGTGTTACGAATTAGCTAAAAGAGGTTATTTCTTTGAAAGACAGAAGCCTATCAGTGTTTATTGGGACGGTTTAGATATGGGAATTGGTTTTCGTGCCGATATTATTGTAGAGCGAAAAGTAGTGGTTGAACTCAAGTCTAAAGAAATGTTCCATCCAGTAGATTTTAAACAAGTCATGAACTACTTGAAATTAACAGATTTAACCCTTGGAATATTGATCAATTTCAATGAGTCATTAATTAAAAATGGTGTTAAAAGAGTTGTGAATGGTCTTTAAAAAATGATGATATGATAATTAACAAATCGTTTATTGAAATTTTGATTCCTTTTAAGATTTCCCCTCTTTTAGTTCATACCTTTCAACCTTTTCTCTTTGCGCCTTTGCGTCTTTGCGTGCTATTAATTACATTCAACGCCTCCGCCCAATTCCCGCCCCCCGCAGGACAACCCGGCACAACAGCCATCCACAAAGATTCATCAGCCATTATTGCTTGGGCTTCAGGAATAGAGGTCACTCGGGGCTACATCTATATTTCTGATCCTACTCAAACCCACGAAGGCAGTAATTACGCCTCATTTGGAGTACCAGAAAATGCTTTGGGTTCAGCTTCTGGAAATAGCGTAGATGTAGTGAGTTTGGGTGATGGAGGAATGGCAACCTTAACATTCAACAAACCCATTAAAAACGGACCCGGACCAGATTTCTGTATTTTTGAGAATGCCTTTTCCGACACGTATTTAGAATTAGCTTTTGTAGAAGTAAGCTCAGATGGTATCCGATTTGTACGTTTCCCTGCCATATCTTTGACACAAACCGACCAGCAAATAGATGGATTCGGTTCACTCGACGCCACGAAAATCCACAATCTCGCTGGCAAATACCGACAAGGCTATGGCACACCTTTCGATTTAGAAGATTTAATCGATTCAACAGACATCGACCTCAACAACATCACCCATGTGCGCATCATTGATGTAGTGGGATCAATCAATCCAACTTATGGAAAAACAGACAGTCAAGGAACGCTCATTAATGACTTGTTTCCCACACCATTCTTTTCCGGTGGATTTGATTTAGATGCCGTTGGTGTAATTCATGAACAACACGAAGTTGGGTTAAATACTCAAGATGAATTAGTTATAGCTGTTTATCCGAATCCTTCCAATGGTTCATTTTATTTGAAAGGAATACGACCTGATGACATATTATTCATTGAGATTTCTAACATTTCGGGTCAAAAGTGCGAATTCAATTTTAATCCTGTGAATGGTCAAATTTCTTTTTTGAATAATATGCCAAGTGGTCTGTATCTATTGAGGCTTAACACTTCATTGGGGTTCGCTGTAATTCGATTTGCAAAGCATTGATATGAATCCCTAAACCCTCCCATCCTTTATCTCCTCCACAATCTCCGGATTCAACAGCGTACTGATATCGCCAAAATTACTGAAATCTCCCTCGGCTATTTTTCTTAAGATGCGTCGCATGATTTTTCCTGAGCGGGTTTTAGGCAGACCAGAAACGAACTGTATTTTATCCAGCTTAGCAATCGGTCCAATCTGATTCGAAATTTGCTGGTTGATTTCTTTGGCCAAATTATCGCGGTCGCGGGTTTCACCAGATTCTTTCAAAATGATGAAGCCGTAAAGTGCAAACCCTTTGATATCATGTGGGAAACCTACAATAGCACTTTCTGCCACTGCTGGATGCTCGTTGATGGCATCTTCTATTGGAGCCGTCCCCAGGTTATGTCCAGATACAATCACAACGTCGTCTACACGACCTGTGATGCGCAAATAACCTACTTCATCGCGGAAAGCACCATCGCCTGTGAAGTATTTCCCTGGAAAAGCAGAAAAATAGGTTTCCTTATAGCGCTGGTGGTCGCCCCAAATGGTACGCGCCATACTCGGCCAAGGATATTTGATGCATAGCGAGCCAGTTACTTGATTGCCGTCAATTTCATTGCGCAATTCGTCCATCAAAACGGGTTGAATTCCTGGCAAGGGCAGGGTAGCGTAGGTAGGTTTTGTTGGAGTCACAAAAGGCAGCGGACTAATCATAATGCCGCCTGTTTCCGTTTGCCACCATGTATCTACCAAAGGACAACGTTTGTCACCAACATGATCGTTGTACCAGTGCCATGCTTCTTCGTTGATAGGTTCACCAACAGAGCCAATCACGCGCAATGATTTCATAGCGAAGGCTTGCACGTAATCCAAACTTTCTTTTGCTAATGCTCGAATAGCCGTTGGCGCCGTGTAAAACTGATTCACTTGATGTTTTTCAATGACCTGCCAGAAACGACTGAAATCGGGGAATGAAGGCACGCCCTCAAACAAAACGGTTGTTGCTCCATTCAAAAGCGGACCGTAAACGATGTAGGAATGTCCGGTAATCCAACCAATATCGGCGGTACACCAATACACATCGTTTTCCTGATAATCAAACACATTTTTGAAGGTGTAGGCCGTGTAAACCATGTAGCCCGCTGTGGTGTGCATCATGCCTTTGGGTTTGCCAGTTGAGCCCGAAGTGTATAGAATGAAAAGTGGGTCTTCGGCGTCCATGATTTCTGCTACTGAATTGTCAGAAGCTTTGTCTAAGAGAGGCTGCAACCAAATATCTCGACCTTCTTTCATGTTGATGGCCATGTTGGTACGCTTAACGACAAGCACTTTTTTTACGCCAGTAGATTTTTCCAATGCTTCATCCACGATGCCTTTTAAATCAATGGATTTATTGCCTCTATAGGCGCCGTCTGAAGTTATAACCAAATGACAATCGCAATCATCAATTCTTGTTGACAATGCTGAAGCCGAGAACCCAGCAAAAACAACAGAATGCACAGCTCCAATTCTTGCGCAAGCCAAAACAGCGATGGCTAATTCAGGAATCATGGGCAAGTAAATACAAACACGGTCGCCTTTTTTAACGCCTTGATCTCGAAGCACATTCGCCATTTTAGAGACGCGTTTATACAATTCGTTGTAGGAAATGTGTTGGGCTGCTTCCTCTGGATTATTGGGTTCAAAAATAATGGCCGTTTTTTCGCCACGCACGTTCAAATGTCTGTCGATGCAGTTTTTGGTGATGTTCACTTTTGCGCCGCTAAACCATTCAAATTTGGCTTCTGTGAAGTCGAAATCGAGCACTTTGTCCCATTTCTGGTACCAAGTAAAATTTTCATCTGCAATTTTCGACCAGAATTTCTTCGGGTTTTTGACAGATTTGCGGTAGGTTTTGAAGTAATCTTCGAGGTTTTTGATTTTAAATGCACACATGATTTTATATTTTTAATGGTGAGTTTTATTTGAGAAATAGACATTTGCTGCTCCCTCAATTTCTGGAATGATTGCAACATCATCAATGGTTGATGGAATTTGAAACTGCTCTTTATCAATGATTTGACGGAGTAATTTTCGTAAGATTTTACCTGAACGCGTTTTCGGAAGACGTTTTACAAAAACAACATCCTTCAGACTGGCAACAGCGCCGATTTTTTCACGGACAGCCAAAATAACTTCCAACTGAATTCTGGTTTGGTCGATGTCGTTGTCATTTTTTTCAACGACGAAAGCCATTGGAATTTGTCCTTTTAATTGATCGTTGACACCAATCACAGCGCACTCTGCAATATGTGTGTGAGCCGAAACAATCTCTTCCATTTCTGCTGTGGAAAGCCTATGACCAGCAACGTTAATGACATCGTCAACGCGACCTGTGATGTATACATAGCCATCGTCATCTTTGTAACCACCATCGCCAGAAAAATAGAAACCTTTGAATTTCTTGAGGTAACCATTTTTGAAACGTTCGTTGTCTTGCCAAATATCGAGTAAAGTACCAGGTGGCAGTGGCAGTTTTACAGCAACGAAACCTTCGCAGTTTGGAGCAAGTTCTTCTCCTAATTCGTTTAATATTCTAATGTCGTAACCATGAACGGGGAGTCCAGCAGAACCGGCTTTGGTTGGCATCAACTCAATTCCCGCAGGATTTGCAACCATCGGCCATCCTGATTCTGTTTGCCACCAATGGTCGATTACTGGAATATTGAGCTGTTTTTCAAGCCATTGTAAAGTTGAAATGTCGCAACGTTCGCCTGCCAAAAATTGATATTTCAAACAAGTCAGATCGAATTGTTTGATGAATAATCCGTCTGGGTCTTCTTTCCGAATGGCACGAATGGCTGTTGGCGCGGTGAACATTACTTCTACACGATGTTCTGCAATAACCCGCCAAAATGTTGAAGCATCTGGTGTCTTAATCGGTTTTCCTTCAAATAGAACAGTGGTGTTTCTGTTGATCAAAGGTCCGTAAACGATATAGCTGTGACCAACAACCCAACCCACGTCAGATGCAGCCCAAAAGACTTTTCCTGGCGCGATGTTGTAAATGTTTGTCATGGAAAATTGCAGGGCTGTGGCATATCCTCCTGTATCGCGAACAACGCCCTTTGGTTTTCCTGTTGTGCCTGAGGTGTATAGTATATAAGAAGGATGATTTGATGGAAGCGGAACACAATCCACGAATTTCGAGTTGTTTGCAAACGCATCAAAATCTAAATCGATTTCATTCATCGGACGCTTGGCACCGAACTTTCTGTTGTAAACTACGACATGATTGGGCTTGTGTACTGCTAAATTGATGGCTTCATCAACCATAGGTTTGTAGGCGATGAGTTTTTCTACTTCAATTCCAGATGAAGCCGTCAGAATAATCTTGGGTTTGCAATCGTCGATGCGTATGGCAAGTTCATTCGGGGCAAATCCCCCAAAAACAACGGAATGCGTTACTCCGATTCTTGCACAAGCCAACATGGCATAAATCGCTTGCGGAATCATCGGCATGTAAATTATTGCAACGTCGCCTGAATTCAACCCCAAGTCTTTCATTGCGGCTGCCAATTTGTTGACCTCTGAAAGCAGTTGATTAAAAGTGATTTTCTCGATGCGCTGGGTCACTGGTGAGTCGTAAATAATGGCGTTTTGCTCTCCAAATCCATCTTCAATATGTTTGTCCACAGCGAGATAGCACAAATTTGTGTAGCCACCTTCAAACCATTTGGAGTAGTCGCCAGTTTGGTCTAAAATGGTTGTTGGCTCTTTGTGCCAGCTGATTTTTTTGGATTGTTGCTCCCAAAACAATTCTGGGTTTTCAATACTTTGTTTATATGATTCAAGGTAATTCATGATTCAAATTTCTAGCAGTTCATTAATTTTTTCGGTCATTTTTTTCAATGAAAATGGTTTGGTCATGTAGGCATCAGCGCCCAAATCCATACCTTTTCGAATATCTTCTTCTTTATTTTTAGCACTCAGAAACATTACCTTACAAGCTTGCAAAGTATCTTGATTTTTGATGTGCTTCAGTGTGGCATATCCGTCAATATTCGGCATCATAATGTCGAGAATGATGGCGTCTGGCACTTCATTTTCGAGAATTTCAATAGCTTCTTGTCCATCTCGAGCTATGAACACCTCAAAATTTTGTTTTTTGAAGGTGTATTCCAAAGTCATTATGATATTTGGTTCGTCGTCAACTATTAATATCTTCGGCATAATTCAGTGCTTTTGAGATGGTAAAATGCAAACTTGTTCCCCCTGATTGATTTGATTTGGCCCAAATTTCTCCTCGATGGAGTTGGACAATGTTTTTTGAAATCGCCAGACCTAATCCACTACCAATAGGTTTTTTGATGTTCTGATTTTCCGATTGATAAAATTTGTCGAAGATGCGGTCTAAGTCGTTTTCAGGAATTCCCGGTCCATTATCTGTAATGGAAATTTGAATTTTATCGTCGTTTTCAATCAGCTCAATCTGAATTTCGCCATTTGTTACGGGGCAAAATTTGATGGCGTTTGATAAAATGTTTGTCAGCACCTGAGTGATTTGGTCTTCATCAAAATAGATGACGCTATCACTATCAATGCTGAATTTCATTGTGATGCCCTTCATTTTAATTAACTGTGATAATGCCTCAACTGCCTGCTCAATGGTTTGCTTCAATGAAGTCTCAGTGAGCAGCAATTTTTGTTTACCACTTTCCAACTTATCTAAATCTAGAATGGTATTTATCAGTCGATTTAATCGGTCCGATTCTGTGATGATGTTGTCTAAAAATTGCTGCTTGAGTTCGGTAGGCAATTCGTCGTCTTCTTTTAGAATTTCACTGGATGCCCGGATGGCAGTTATAGGTGTTCGCAATTCATGTGTTACTGTATCTAAAAATTCGTCTTTTTGCTTGTCTTTCATGAGCAATTCCTCGTTGGCGTTTTTCAACTGGCTCGAGAGTGATTTTAGCTGTCGACTGGTTTCTATCAATTTTTTATTAAGGTCGATGTTTTCTTTGGATTCCTCGAGTATCTTCAAGACTTCAGTTAAGGTTACTTTTTCTTCTTTTACCACGCTTGATATGAGTATCTTAGCCGAGGCTGTTCCAATCCTTCCGGTAAGCAGATTTTCAGCGAATTTCACCAATCGCGCATCAGCCAACTCTTGATTGGTGTCGATGTCGTATTTTTTGTTGAAAATAGCCATGGCGCGTTGTGTGCGCTCTTCTCCTAGAAATTTGATTAAAACCTTTTCGATGTCTTTGCGATATGCAGTGCCACGCCAAACGTAAACATCCTCAACATTGTTGTTGTATTGGTCTATATCTACATACATTTCAGCGTAATTGCGTTCTCTATAATTGCCTTCAAAGCTGACAGATATTGTCAAGTACAATAAAGTATTTGCCAACAAACTCCAAAATAAAGCGTGAGGAACTGGATCAAGATAATCCAAGCCAAAAAGTGCAAATGGTTTGAGCCACTCGATTTGGGCAGGCCCATCTTGAACCCATGTTGCACTCAGTGGCGAATCGCCCAAACCATATGGAATGAGCAGCGTATATGTACAAATCAAAAATCCAGTTACAAGACCGGTAATCATTCCTTTTTTCGAGCCTCGACGCCAAAATAAAGCGCCAAAAAATGCAGGAGCCAGTTGAGCAATGATAACAAATGAAATCAGGCCAATGGACACCAAGTTGTAATCCAGTCCGAAAAATTTATACAACAAAAAAGCCAAAATAATTAAGCTGAAAATACCGATTTTTCTGATGTTCACAATGTATTTGGCATTGTTGTCTTCGTCTTCCTTTTTAAAGCGTCCAATAAAAGTGTAGGGGATGAGGATGTTGTTACTGAGCATCGTAGAAAGACTAATCGATGAAATGACAATCATGGAGATGGAAGCCGAAAAGCCACCCAGAAAAACCAAAATTGTCAAGAAATCATAGCCCAATGATTTCGGAATGAGCAGCGAGTACATGTCTGGATTGGCATTTGCGCCTTCAAAAAGCAAGTTTCCTCCCCAGGCAATTGGGAATACAAAAATATTGAAAATCAACAAGTAGAGTGGGAAGAGCCAAGTGGCTGTTTTCAGGTGCTTTTCTCTGTTGTTTTCAATGACCATGGTTTGAAACTGACGGGGCAGCAGGAAAATGGCAAACATGGAAAGGAGTATCAATAAAAACCAATTTAAGGCTTGAGGAATTCCGCCAATTGTATTCTTTTCATAAAATTCAGGAAGCTTGCTTGCTTTTTCAGTAATATCAGCAAAGCCATTAAAAACACCGTAGGTTACAAATAAGCCAATGACCACAAAAAAGACCAACTTCAACACACTTTCTAGGGCAACTGCTGTGATTATACCACTTCGTTTCTCGGATGCATCCACGTAGCGCGTACCGTAATAGGAAGCAAATAGAGCTAAGGCTATAGACACATAGGTGGTGGAGTCTGTCAAAAAGTTTTTGGATAAAGTTGTGTCTGTGACCAAATGAAACGTTTCAGAAATGGCTTTTAATTGTAACGCTATATAAGGCAAGACACCAATAATAATGATGATAGATACCAATGCACCCACAGTGCGACTATTGCCGTATCGAAGCGAAATAAAATCCGCGATGCTTGAAATGTTGTTGCGCTTAGAAATACGAATGATTTTGCGCAAAATGATAATCCAAAGCGGAGCAACGATGATGGGGCCGATGTAAATAGGGAGATAGTTTAATCCACTTGTGGCAGCCACCCCGATACTGCCGTAATATGTCCAAGCGGTACAATAAACAGCCAAAGACAAGCTGTAGATAATACCGTTGTTTGTGAAGCGGTTGTTTTTACGCTTTTCTGCCCAATGCGCAGTGAAGAAAAGCAAACCCACATAGAACAGTAGAATGATTATGAGCCACCAGCTATTCATAGTATTTCCTCAGTATTAAGTAACTTACAAATACGCCAAAAGCCCAAAACAGGAATATGAATAACAACATCATCGGAAATCCTAACACGCTCACAGATTTGTCGAAGAGCAAAATGATAGGCATGTTGAACCCTATGAACAGCAGTAAACTGGTGAAAATAAGTTTTTGTTGATGTCGTTTCTTCATGTTGCAAAATACTAAAAAAATCGAAATCTGTCCGAAGATCAGATTTCGATTTGCGTTTTTTTAATGTGCTACTGCTTCACCTGCACCCGATGGGATTCGGATGTTTTCAACAATTTCTTGTACTTCTAGCGGCGGAGCAGGGAAGAATCTATTGACAGTTAATGCAACAATGAAGTTGATAATCATACCCACAAAACCGATGCCTTCAGGAGATATGCCGAACCACCAATCTTCTTTGCTGTTGCTTCCAAATACACCTTCAACCCAAGTGAAGCCAGCTATTCCGGATAATTTGAATTTCAAAACATAAATCATGGTGAAAAGCAATCCTGCAATCATACCAGCAACAACGCCCTCTCTATTCATACGCTTGGAGAAAATTCCCATGAAAATGGCTGGGAAAAATGTTGAGGCCGCATATCCAAAGGCTATTGCTACCACGGAGGCTACAAATCCAGGAGGATTGATGCCGAAGTAACCAGCGATACAAACAGCAACTACTGATGCAATACGAGCTGCACGAAGTTCACCTTTTTCTGATAGATTGGGTTTTAATACTTTTTTCATTAAGTCATGCGAAATAGAAGATGATATTACGATTAACAAACCCGCTGCGGTCGATAATGCAGCAGCCAAAGCGCCAGCAGCAACCAAACCAATTACCCATGCAGGTAAATTTGCAATTTCTGGGTTGGCCAAAACCATGATGTCGCCATTCACATAAAGCTCGTTATTGTTAGCCGTTTCAACGTTTGAAAAAACACGTTCGCCATGGATTCCCAAATTTTCTTCAAATACTGGCTTGTTGCCTTGAATCGCTGACCCTGGTGAAGTTTGGATTAAGCCATCTCCGTTTTTATCCGACCAAGCCAATAGACCTGTTTGTTCCCAGTTCTTAAACCAGCCTGGCATCTCTTCGTAAGATTTGTTTTGTGTTGTTTCGATTAGATTCGTGCGTGCAAATACAGATATTGCTGGTGCAGCCGTGTATAGAATGGCAATAAAAATCAGTGCGTATAAACCAGTTTTTCGTGCGTCTGAAACTTTTGGTACTGTAAAGAAGCGAACAATTACGTGAGGCAAGCCAGCAGTACCTAGCATCAATGCTGCGGTGATAGCAATATTATCCATCATGGTCTTGCTGCCTTTTGTGTATTCTGTGAATCCAAGATCAACCAATAAGTTGTCAAGTTTTTTGAGTACGTAAACTCCATCAGCTCCTTGACTACCCATTCCCAATTGAGGGACAAAGTTTCCAGTCATTTGAAAAGAAATAAAGAAGGCGGGAACCATGAATGCAAAGATCAAAACACAGTATTGAGCAACTTGCGTGTAGGTAATACCTTTCATTCCTCCTAAAGTAGCGTAAAACAAAACGACTACCATGCCAATTACAACACCCCACTCAATACCCACGCCTAAAAATCGAGAGAACACCAAGCCAACACCTTGCATCTGTCCAGCAACGTATGTGAATGATATAATCAAAGCACAAAGCACTGCAATCAGGCGAGCTGTTTTTGAGTAGTATCGGTCACCAATAAAATCTGGAACAGTGAACTTCCCAAACTTTCTTAAGTAAGGAGCTAGTAGTAATGCCAGAAGAACATAGCCACCAGTCCAGCCCATGATAAATACTGAGCCATCATAGCCCATGAAGGAGATCAATCCGGCCATTGAAATAAAAGATGCTGCCGACATCCAATCTGCCGCTGTTGCCATACCATTTGCCAATGGAGATACTCCGCCTCCTGCAACATAAAATTCTTTGGTAGATGCAGCTCTCGCCCAAATAGCAATGCCAAAATATAAGGAGAAGGTGCCTATCACCCAAATCCATGTCCATACTGTAGAGTCCATAATTTATTGGTTTAATTGAGGTTGTATTTTTTATCTAACTTGTTCATAATGATTATGTACGCGGCTATTATTACAATAAATGCATACACTGATCCTTGCTGGGCGAACCAAAATCCAAGTGGGAAGCCACCGATATGAAATTGATCTAAAAAGTCTTTGAAAATGATGCCGCATCCGAAGGAAACGAAAAACCAGAAAAACATCAATATCGAGAGATACTTTATGTTTTCTTTCCAATACGCTTTGTTGTTTTGTGTGCTCATGATTTTATGTTTTAAGCATTAGTAACTATAAAAATACCTGAAGTTGAATCAAAAGTTCGCCCTTTAAACTGTAGGTTGAACTATTGGTGTAAACAGGTCGTGTTGAAAATTGAGGCGTTATTTTGGCGTGATGACCATCAACGAAGAAATTGGCGCCAATGTCAAAAGATGAATTGGCTCGGTCTAAGCCATCCAAGTTTTTGTAGGTGTAAGCACCAAAGGGCTGTATGCGAACTTTGGGCTTCTCATTTTGAGTAGGCAACAAAACTCCTATTTGTGTGTAAAATATGTTTCCAGTCCCAATAGTTGCTTGTGCATTTCCAAAACCAGCCAAGGCAGTCTGTCCTGTGAAATTTGGGTTTGCACTGCCCACATTCATGATTCCAAAATTCCTGATGTAATTTGGACCGAAATTGAAATTGTAAAAAACAGCGTATGCGGTTACGGCCATTTTACGTTCGGGTTTTCCGATGGGCAAATCCAAAAAGATATCCGCAGACAATAAGCGAATGTCATGCTCTTGAATCTGTCCTGCAACATTGCTCTTGGTTGAGTTCGGAGCATAGAAGAATCCTGTTCCGATATTCAGCATTTTTTTTGTTCCCAAATAAGTTCCAACTTTAAATGGCAGGGCGTTGGATTCTTTGTCAAAAAATTGGTATTCATAATATCCTGCCAATGAAAAGCTGCCGTTTCCGTTATTGTCAACGGCTTTCGCCTCAGCTTGATTGGTAGCAACTGCTGGAGTAAGATTGGTTAGGAAGGGCTTGTTAACGCTCATGCGGTATTCAAAGCGGTCGTATTTGCCGTAAATGAATCCACCCATCTGTCGCGCAAATTGATCGCTTGCATCAACCAAAGGCCAATTGAAAATTGGTGCGTCAATAGCCATGAAATTGAGTGTTGACCCCATTGTCATCCGAGAAAGTCCCATAAAATAATGTAATCCGCCCCCCCCATGTAAGCTAAATTTGCGTCCTTCTTTTGGTTGGATGATTACGAACTCATTCCATGCATCATGGAAAAATAAGCCTGGCTTTTTACCTGCACCATAGGCACCTGTTCCCCCAGACCCAGCTGCACCGCCATTCAAAAATGTTTGGTTATTGATACCAATGTGGGTGATGATTTTATAACGCGGTGATATTTGGGCCAATGCTAAAAATCGAAGACGGCGCATTCCGATATCCGCATTGAATGAACTTGGCGTGTCTCCAACTTGCGATCCTGGGTTCATATCTGTAGCGCGAAACCAAACTTGATTCCATGCAATAAAACGGATGTATTTTGATCCATCTTCTTTCAAGTTTACTTTCAGTCCAGAACCATATTCTGTGCTGCCCTGATTAAAGGCGTAAAGACTTGATAATAAAACAACAAAAAGCAATACTTTTTTCATCGACTATGAGTTTTGATGTCCACCGAATTCTTGTTTTTCGGTTGCTCAAAACTCAATTAAATATTTTGTTATGAAAAATATGATATACTTTTTTGTTAAATGGTATAGTTAATCTCTAAATCTCTCCCATTTTATGAGCATGAATTTGTCGCCGAGTTCTGTAATAATCATACCCGCTCCAACAAGATTTTCTTTAAGTTTTAAATAGTCCTGTAGTTCGGAATGATTCAATATCTTGTAGGTTGGGTGATAATTCGGATGGGGTGGTTTGTGAATCTTATATTGTCTAACCCAATTGCTGATTGATACATGGGAAACGCCTATGATCCGCTCAATTTCTCTGTAGCTCAATCCTTCTAGGTATAACTGTAAAGCTTTAGTCACATAGTAGTCATCAATGCGCTTTCCTAGTTTAAATACTGTGAAATGATAGCGACAAGATTTACAGCTGTAACGTTGTCTATCATTGAGTATTCCACTTTTTACAACGTGAATATGATTGCATTTTGGACATGAGGGATTGTTCATGTATTTTATTTTTACAAATATATATTTATTTTGCGAAATTATTGTACATCAATGTACCTTTAAATCTCCGATACTTGGTTGTAGCGTCAACAATTACAGCTGGATTGGTCTTCTTCAGGTCAATCCGATGTTGTATAAAATATTAAAATAGATAGCGCACTGATATCCTAAAAAAAGATTTGAGTTAGATAAGACAACGACTAAAACTGATAAACCAAGGCGTTGATGTTCATTCCAGCGCCAACTGATGCCAATAAAACAACATCACCATCGTTAATCTCATGCTCAGGTAGATTTTTGTTTAGAATTAAATCCAAAAGGGTAGGTACAGTAGCCACTGAGCTGTTGCCCAATTTATGTATGCTCATGGGCATTATTTTATTAGGCATTGGTTCGTCATATAATTCATAGAAACGTTGAACTATGGCTTCGTCCATTTTTTCATTGGCTTGGTGAATGAGGATCTTTTTCAGATCAGTAATTCGAATTCCACTTTTATCCAAAGCGATTTTCATAGCATTTGGCACGTGAGTTAATGCGAACTCATAAATTTTTCTTCCATACATTTTGATGTAATTGGTATTGCTAGAAATACTCGGATTAAATGATGTGCCATAATACAAGTAAAGCGCCTCATTCAGCGTATGCGATTGACTTGCATGACTCAAAATCCCTTTTTTTGTTTCTGCTGATGCCTCTAAAATACAAGCTCCTGCTCCGTCTGAATAAATCATAGAGTCTCGGTCATGCTTATCTACCACTCTTGAGAGGGTTTCTGAACCGATGACCAAACAACGCTTTGCTATACCTGCCTTGATAAAAGCATCAGCTTGAATTAGTGCTTGCAGCCAACCTGGACAACCAAAAATAATATCGTAGGCAACGCAATTTGGATTTTTAATTTTCAAATTTTGTTTCACTCTTGACGCTATACTTGGTAGCATATCGCATTGCACATTGTTCATGGTTACATTGCCAAAATTTTGCGCCAAAATAATATAATCCAAAGTCTCAACATCAATTCCAGATTTCTCTATTGCAATCTGTGCTGCAAATGTTGCAATTTCGCTGTTGGTTAAATTCTCAGAAACGTACCTGCGTTCTCGGATGCCGGTAATTTGTTCAAATTTTTTTACAATAATTTCATTTGAATTGGGCAGTTTGACCTTGTTTTCATCATAGAATTCAGCATTTAGAAAATCGTTGTTCGTTATCTTTTCCGTGGGTATATAGCTTCCAGTTGCGCTAATGATGCTGTTCATGATAATGGCGTTTAACAGTGAATAAAGTGTGCTGTGCAAATAAAAGAACTTTTTAAACAGAACCTGTCATAAATTTAACGGATTAACATCTTTTTCTTGCAATTCTCGATTAGAGCTCAAATTTTTATATTTGTGAAATAATAAAAGAACGAATGAATCGATTAATACAAATACTGGTCCTGAATACTCTATCCTTAACGGCCGTTTTCACCCAAAACATCTCCTACAAACTCTCAACACCCGAACCCACCACGCATTATTATCACGTGGAAATGGAATTTTCGGGCTTCAAAGAAAAGCAGTTGAAATTCAAGTTGCCTGTTTGGGCGCCAGGTTCGTATATGGTGCGCGAGTTTTCCAAACATGTCAATTTGGTGAAAGCCAAGGATGAAAATGGCAAGACATTAAAAGTCAAGAAAACGGACAAAAACACATGGACTGTTGATGTAGATAAAGCAAAAAAAGTGACTTTGAATTATGAGGTTTATGCCTTTGATTTAACAGTGCGCACGAGCTTCTTGGACCACACCCATGGCTATGTCAATGGCACTTCGGTTTTTATGTATGTAGATGGTTATAAGCAACTTGGCGGAAACTTGACTGTTTTACCGCATCATACTTTTGCGGATGTAGCAAGTTCTTTAAAACCCGCTGCTGAAGGTTATACAGGTGATGGTGCTTTTGCATTTCGCTTTGATGATTATGACCAATTGGCAGATTGTCCGATAGAAATTGGAAACCACGAAAAGTTTGATTTTATGGCTGCCGGCATCAAGCACCGCGTTGTGATTTATGGAGAAGGCAATCACGATGTGGAGCGAATGAAAGTGGATATGGCCAAAATTGTGAATGTAACCACAGCTGTTTTTGGATTTAATCCCAATCAAGATTATTTGTTTATCATCCACAACACTGAAAATGGCGGCGGTGGTTTGGAACACATGAATTCGACAACTTTGAATGTGCGTAGATTTTCATACAGCGGTGCGGGCTATTTGGGATTTTTGAGCTTGGTGGCGCATGAGTATTTTCACCTTTGGAATGTGAAACGTTTGCGACCATTTGAGCTTGGACCTTTCGACTACGATAAGGAAAATTACACTTCATTGCTGTGGGTGATGGAAGGATTTACCTCTTATTACGATGAATTGTTGTTGCGCCGAGCAGGTTTTTATTCCAAAGAGCAATACCTCAAAACGTTGTTCAATACCATCAATTCTGTTGAAAATCAGCCCGGAAACAAAATTCAACCAGTTGCTCATGCCAGTTTTGATGCTTGGATTAAGCTCTATTATCCCAATGAAAACAGCTATAACTCCACAATCTCCTATTACTCTAAAGGTCAATTGATTGGTGCAGTGATTGATGCCATGATTATTGCTTCTTCTGATGGTAAAAAGTCTTTGGACGATTTTATGGCTTTGCTGTACGACAAGTACTACATCAAAGCAAAACGTGGTTTCAAAGAAGAAGAATTCAAAAAGGATTTGGAAACTTTTATCGGCAAAAACTTGGATGCATTCTTCGACGAATGTATATGGGGCACAAAGGAGTTGGATTACGTTGGCGCCTTTGCAGCTATTGGTGTTCAGGTGATTAAACAAGAATCTTTGGAGCCGTTTTTCGGAACGTCATTATCAGAATCCAATGGAAAATTGACAGTTCGCAGGGTGCAATCGGCCAGTGCTGCTGAAAAAGCTGGAATTAGTGCCAATGATGAAATTATCGCCATCAATGGGTTTAGAACCAATCAATCTGGTTTTGATGCATTTATCGGACGCATCAAAGTTGGGGAGTCATTTGAAATCATGATTTCGCGCGATGGAAAAATTATGAACCTAAAGGCCACAATGGGCGAAGTGCAAAAAGTGAACTACACCTACAAGATTGACGCTGCAACGGGCAAGCGCAATTTGGCTGATTTTTGGTTGAGAGAGGTTTAGTTTTTTTGCCATTTTGCCAAGATAAATCCCAAGCCAAAAGCAAATCGAATTTCGTGTAATCCATCTCGCTCCTGAAGACTTTTTGACGGTTGGCCGTAAACATAACGGAGGTTCGCAAATATGTTGAAGTAGCGATTCACGTAAAAATTCAGTCCGCCAACAATAGAGGTATTTGGAATAATTTCGGATAATGTCATGGTCCAAGGAATACCAATGATTGTTGGATTTGTTCTTTCCAAATAACTAAATCCCGCTTGAATTCCGATGTAAGGATCCAAGTTCCCATTTTCAGTAAAATGATAACATGCGCCCAAAAAACCACTGTGATATTTTAAAGGAATATAGCCTTGAATGTTGGTTTGTCTGAATGAGAAAGCAGCATCTCCCTGAATACTAATCTGTGGACTGGTAAAATAGGAAAATGTGCCCTGCAAATAGTACTGAAAGGTGTTTTGACGAAAAAAATAACCCGGAGTGAAACTGGCATTTGCAGAAAACATGTTGTTTCTATCAATTTGAGGTGTTTCATTGGATTGACAAAATCCAGAAAATGAGCTAAGTAGGTAAATGCCCAATGCAGCTATTATCTTTTCCATATACGTCCAATTTTATAGTTCAAACTGATGGTGTTGAGCAAATGTCCCTCAGCTTCAAATCCTTCATGTTCACTGATTTCATAAACCCCGTTGATGTCTTTGTGGGCGTGTAAGTGTCCACCCAAATGCAGCATATACTGACTTTTTAAGGTTATATCAAACCTCGAGGAGATATGAAAATGTACACCGATGCCCATCTGCATAGCACTGCTCCAGCGATCTTTGCTTAAATTGTTGCTTGTAATTCGAAGTTGGGTGTAATCAAAACAATGTCCTGCTTCAATATAAGGTTGAACGATCTTCGTTTTAGCTGGATTCAAGACATAATACATCACCGACCAACCAATGTGGTAATCTGTTCTCCCTAAATCTTGGGTGGATGACTTGATAAAATCGGCAAACCACTCTGTATTCACACGGTCTGAAAGTTGAATTCTAAAATGTCCACCAGCACCAAAAGAGGCCGCCTCAT
Source organism: Flavobacteriales bacterium UBA6165 (assembly GCA_002422285.1). Taxonomy (GTDB): domain Bacteria; phylum Bacteroidota; class Bacteroidia; order Flavobacteriales_D; family Crocinitomicaceae; genus UBA6165. Next base: position 23,551 of record DIUF01000019.1, read on the forward strand.
GTGAGTTGAATAGACTCAAAGTATTTCTAACGCCTAAGGAAAACATCCCAGCGTTGTTTATCGGTTCATCGGAATTTGTTTGTGCTATCGTGCTTGAATAGAGTAGACTGGCACAGAATAAAGTGCTAAAAAGAAAAATCTTGCTTGACATGACTTCGCGTTTTATGAATAATAATTGCTGCTTGTAAAGTTACGTGTAATGCTCAAAAAAAAGCCTTCCATCAAAAGATAGAAGGCTCGGGAAAATCTATTGTTTATTAAATATTAAGCGTGAACACCTAAAACTTCTGCCATTTTAGCACCAATTTGCGCTGGAGAATCTACAACGTGAATGCCACACTCGCGCATGATGCGTTTTTTGGCTTCTGCTGTATCGTTTTCTCCACCAACGATAGCACCTGCGTGACCCATTGTACGTCCTTTTGGTGCAGTTTCACCAGCGATGAATCCAACAACTGGTTTTGTTCCGTTGGCTTTGATCCACTCAGCGGCCATTGCTTCCAAGTTTCCACCGATTTCACCAATCATGATGATGCCCTCAGTTTCTGGGTCGTTCATCAACAATTCAACTGCTTGTTTTGTAGTTGTTCCGATGATTGGGTCACCACCAATTCCAATAGCAGTTGTAATACCCATTCCAGCTTTCACCACTTGGTCAGCAGCTTCATAAGTCAAAGTACCTGATTTAGAAACGATACCAATTTTTCCTTTTTTGAAAACAAAACCTGGCATGATGCCAACTTTCGCTTCACCCGGTGTGATAACACCTGGACAGTTTGGTCCGATCAAAGTTACATTGTAAGCTTTCAAATATTCTTTCGCTTTCACCATGTCTCCAACAGGAATACCTTCTGTGATACAAACAATCACTTTGATACCTGCATTGGCGGCTTCCATAATGGCATCAGCTGCAAAGGCTGGTGGCACAAATATGATAGATACATCTGCACCTGTGTTTTTTACTGCGTCGGCAACTGTGTTGAAAACGGGTTTGTCCAAGTGTGTTGAACCTCCTTTACCTGGCGTAACACCACCAACAACGTTTGTTCCGTAAGCGATCATCTGCTCAGCATGGAAAGTTCCTTCACTACCTGTAAATCCTTGAACGATTACTTTTGAATCTTTATTGACTAATACACTCATTTTGTCTTATTTTTGGCTAATTGCGGTGCAAAGTTACTTTTTTGAGTTACAATCCCCAACAAGAGTTAGTTTTTTTTGTTCACAATAATGTAAATACCCATTATGCGTTTTATTTTTCGCAAATTTGCACCCCATGAGTGAAATGAATATCAATTATCAAGACAAGCCTGCTCTGCCAGAAAAGGAAAATAATAGCTCTTTCGTCAAGACATTTTTGTCGGTGGTGTTGTTTGCCGTGCTGTTCTATTATTTTATATCCGACAACATTTTATTAATAGGGCTTATTGTTCTCGTACTCTTTGTTCATGAAATCGGTCATTATTTGATGATGAAGCGCTACAAATACGAAAACATGTCCATGATTTTTGTGCCTTTTCTAGGTGCCATGGTTCAAGGAAAAAAATCGACTGCTTATTCGCAGTTGGAGCGTGCCAATGTTATTTTAGCAGGGCCCTTGCCTGGTATACTAATTGGCATTTCTCTCTTTTTAGCTGGTCTGTACTACCAAGAAATTTATTTGGTTTATACTGGAACATTATTCGCCATAATTAATATATTGAATTTAATACCATTGGACCCTTTGGATGGCGGACAACTTTTGTATTTGCTCTATTTTGACAGAAAAGATATGCTACGCCTATATTTTCTTTTAGGCTCATCACTTTCTATTATTGGTTTGGGCATATATTTTAATAATTACATCGTAATTGCTTTTGGTTTTTTACTTGGTGTTCGTGTTCGTGCGTACCAAAAAATGCTCAACATACATAACGAATTGAAAGCTGCAGGTATAAATTATGTAAGAACTTACGATAGCCTTACTGCGAGTGAGTTCAATGCCATTAAACGCATCATTCTTGAAAATTCTGCTTTGGCAAAGAAGATGGTAGACACAGATTTTGTAGCCACAGCAGAGTTTGATGAAGTCATGGCGAGTGAAGTGAATAGTGTTCTCGAAGTACCAGTTGTGGAAGACATGTCGATGACCAAAAAAATACTTTACACCCTAATATGGCTGGCTTGTTTTGGTGTTGTAATATGGACATTTTACAGCAATATACCTAAGCTTATAGAAATTCTTGAAATTTTGAAAGATGCCCCCGAAGTATAAATCCGGAGACCGAGTTTTGGTGCTCAACGAAAGTGGTCATTTTACTTTTAAGCTGTATAAAAACCCAAACGTTGTAGTACTTATCGATACGTATGATTTCGAGCGTGAATTTCCTATTGATTTGGTTTCGATGATTCGTGGCTCAAGTGATAAGTTGTTGAAAATAAAGGGAGTGCCAAAGGATAAGTTGGACAATAAATCCTTGCCTAAACTGAATCCTAAATTTCAAGAAAATGCAGTTATTGATTTACATATGCACGAACTTGTTGACAATCATCATGGCTGGACAAACACACAAATAGTTGAATATCAGCTCGCTCATCTCAAAAATAGCTTGGCTTATTTCATGGAGAAAAAAGTGCGCAGGGTTGAAATTATTCACGGCGTTGGTGATCAAGTTTTGATGCGAGAAGTTCGCTTGTATTTGCGTAAATTCAAGGGCTGTGAAATCAACGATAAATCCTATACCCGAAACGGTTTTGGCGCTACAGAATTTGTTATTCGATACAAAGGCAATGTCTAATAAAAACATATTTAAATTCAAGTTTTTTGAAGTTGAACAACTGGAGTCCGTATTTAAAGTTGGCACCGATTCCTTGGTGTTGGGCTCTTGGATCAATGGTGATTATCAGCCAAAACATATCCTCGATATAGGTTCTGGAACTGGTGTTTTGAGTTTGATGATGGCTCAAAAATTTTCCGATACCTACATATTGGCTATTGATACTAATCCAGATGCTCTTGCATTGTCTCAAGCCAACTTTTCACGAAATAATAAGGGATTGCAGTGTAAAGTTCAAATGATTGACTTTTTCGATTTTGATGATACTCAAAAATTTGATTTACTTGTTTCTAATCCACCTTATTTTTTGGATTCTTCAATCCCAAAGACAGGGGTTTTAGAGCTTGCAAAACATTTATCTTCGAAAGATTTAATAGCCTTTTTCATAAAAGCATCCAACCTCTTGTCTTCAAGTGGAAAGCTATACATGATTTTTCCGAATGATCAACGTTTTGTTACTACTGCTAGAGAGGCAGGACTTTTCGCGCAAAGAATTCTGGAAGTATTTGGCAAGCCTAATGTACTCAAAAGGCTTTGCGTACAGTTCGGATTTCAAGAAATAGCGCTTATTCGGGAACGTCTTACGATTCGTGATGAACAGGGTAGGTATACTCAGGAATATCGGGATTTAACTCGAGATTTTCACGGTGTTGAATTGAGGTAAGTTGTTGGAAATAAGTGTTGTATTAGAGATTCACGGTTAGTAATCAATGGGCTTTTTTATGGCTTAAATTATTGTAAGTCAATGTTATATTTCTTATTAAAATCATTAACGGTTGATAACAGATCAACATAAACAAGTCACAAAATTTCCAATGATATGTAAAAACCTATCTGCGGTTTCTAGTCATCGTCTTGTGAATCTCAAAGAAATAGTAATCTATGGTTTTGTAGCTACCGTCTGGCACAGGTGAAGCAGCTGGACTCTGAACAATGTATCCTTGAGCGTCTATAAGTACGTAGTGCGGATATATACTCAATTGAAAAGATTTCTTAAGTTTTTCAATGTCTTTTGGAATAGCAACAGTCCAAGAAATATCTTGTAATTTCAATTTTTGATCAATCTTTTCCCAATCCGTTTCATTGACAACAACAGTAATGAATTCGATAGAGCTACTGTATTTAGAATACATGGTTTTTAACATGTCGAATTGAAGAAGGCTTGCTGTCTGATTGATGTCAACAAACTGAATATAAGTGTATCTGGGCGCAAATTTCCCGTTAGAAATCAACTCGTTTTTTCTGTTTATAAATTCATATTTTGGCGTGTGAGTACCAGGCACTAGCTGTGTTGACTTTTGCAACACGTTGCGCGCAATGATTCTATTTTCTTGAAAAAGACCATGATTAGCAATTGAATCGAGTATTGTTATGATTCTTGATGATGGATAAGTTCTGTCGTGAAAAACATCAGAAAGCCCGATAATCATGACCAATTCTCGCAGTCTAACATTTGCCACACGATAATCACCAGCCAAGTCATTGATAAGTCGGGTAGGAGAACCCGCCACAATCGCTTTATAGATTTTGTTGTTCAATTCTGGTGAAGTGCGTTCGAAAAAATTTTTGTAAAAATTTCGGATATACTTCATGTACTCCTCGTTTTTGTAATATACCGTAAAAGGTGCAATGTTCACAATGTATCGTGCGCGTTCATCCCTAGCACCTACAAAATTTAATTCTTCAAGAGAAGCCACACGATATTTGATATAATTTCGCAAGTACTCTGTAGTGTCTGATTTGTATCGCGTCGAAACATCTTTTTCGAAAACAGCCAATTTCTTTGCAAAGGTGCTATCTCGCTTGGTACGCAAATGATAATTCTCGCCTAAGAAGGCGTCTATCCAACGATCAAAAGTCAATGTTTTGTAATTGATGTCACTTGGGTCAAGATCCAAAAAGGTCATTTCAACCTCACTGCCTAAAGGGTTGTTGAAGTTTGACAGTTTTTGATTTGTTACAATAACGGTATATTTGGCATTGGGCTGGACCAACATGAAAGCATAATTATTGCCGACTGAAATTTTTATTTTTTCAATTTCAGAAATTTCAAATTTTAGCGTAAAACTGCTGTCAGACTTCAATTCGGTACTCGTAATAACAGATGTGTTCCTTGTTATTAAATCTTCAAAACGCTCTAAAATGACTTTTGTGCCCGCTATTTGTGGGCTTCTTCCGCTAATATGAATCGTTTGCGCATGGCATATTCCGAAAGAAAGTAATGTTAATATTCCAGATGCTACCAATATTCTCATGATTCTTTTTGTGGGTTACAAGGCAAAAATTAGACCAGCTACATAACGAGCAATTCTGACTTGGTTACAAAGGGTTTGATATCACCTCCATTCATGAAAATTTCGCGCACAATTGTTGCGTTTATTGAGCCATATTCTTGTCTAGTCAGAAGAAAAACACTCTTGATGCCCGAAAGCTGGTCGTTTGTATGAGCAATAGCACGTTCGTATGAGAAATCTCTCGAATCTCTTAACCCTCGAATTAAAAAATCTGCGCCACACGTTTTGGCATACGAAATGGTGAGTCCATTATAGGCAGAAACAGTCACTCTTTCACCGGCGAACAAGTTTTGAATATGTGCTATTCGCTTTTCTAGATTAAACAAATACTTCTTACTTTCATTAATGCCAATACCAATTTCAACGTGGTCAAAAAGCAACAAGGCTTGTCGTACAACATCTTCGTGTCCTTTGGTAAATGGGTCAAATGACCCTGGGAAAAGTCCTTTTTTCATGCTTTTGAATTTTTTATCGAATCATTATAAAAGCGCATCCTCATTTCTAAAAAAACTGAAATGAACACCTCCATAGTTTCTAATATCTCGAAAATTCGGCAAATGAGCGAAATTATTTTGTTTTCCATGTTCAACGATAAGCATGGCTCCAGGTTTCAAAATGCCTTTTTCAAACACGGATAAAATCAACTTTTCATAGTGCTTGTATTCGTATGGAGGGTCGGCAACAACTATGTCAAACTGCACTTTTGCGATTTGAATGAATTTTATAGCATCATTCTTTAATAACTTGATTTGAGTTAGCTTGAGTTTCTTACAGTTTTCTGATATGAATTTGAGACAATCTGTGTTCCAATCCACGGCAATTACCGACTTAGCATCACGCGAAGCAAACTCTAATGATAAACTACCAGTGCCCGTGCACAAGTCTAAAACATCACATTGGTCGATATCGAATTCATTGGATAATAAATTAAACAAACCCTCTTTGGCGAAGTCTGTAGTAGGTCGCGAGTCGAATCCTTTTGGCACTTGCAATCGGATTCCTTTGAGTTTGCCTCCAACTATACGCACAACAATTGGTGTTTTATCTTAGAAACTTGGTGTAAATCCATTTCTCTAGCTGAAGCAGAGCGCTTAATTTGTTCAGAAAAATCATTAAACATGAGGTTTTTATCTTCATTGGAATGCCAGAAAAGAGTACATTCTTTGGATGCGTAATTCAAATTGTTTATGGTATGCAAGGTGTAATATAATAAATCTTCAGTATTGTTAAACCCAAAAGTGTTAAAGAAGTCGAGTTGATTTTTAGAAACTGCAAACAAGCTAAAATGGGAAGCATTTATAGATAAATGAATCGTGGGGAGGAAAGTGTTTTTTTCAAAAATACCGCGTAAAATGTGTGTAGTTTCATGTTGAATATTTATGCGAGGAAAACGAATCACAAAAAAGCGTTTTATCCAATCTTCAATTTCGTAAACGTTTACTAGAGCCTGTTCAAAAAAACGTGTGTGTTCAATGATGTTGTCTGTGTTACCATAAACAAAATCAAATACATCTTTTGCATTGGTGTCTCCATATATCATTTGAGGTACAAGCGTAGCGCGCATTCCTGCATAAGAGAGACTCACTTCTCCATTAAAATCATTGAGACCTTCGTTTCTTAGGAATTCGGTTGCTTCATCGCGTTTGAGCTCAGCCACCCGACCAGACAATTTTGAAGTAGCTGATTGTGTTATTAGCTTGCTTCTACGGTCAATGATGGCATAAGACAAATCATGTTCACTGACTTGAAAACAAAGCTGATTCATGTCATACAAGAATTAATCCCAATTCGAGGAAAGCGCAGGAGATGATGTTGAACCAATGGAGTAGAGTACACTTTTACCTGTACTTTTCATTATTCGTTCACCCCATACATAGAGTGCTTGTACTTTTACACCTTGGAATTCAACTGAATCTGTCACAGTTAAAGTGAATTGCGTGCCGCTGTTTGGAACATAAAAAATGGAATCAACATTGAATTCAGGGAAGCCCATTTTTGTTCTTCTTGAAATATACGAAGCAGCTCCAAAAGTTGTTTCATAATAAGACGTTAGTATTGTGTCACGTACAAATCCAGCTAAATCAGCTGGTGGATTTGAGGACTTGGCTAAAACCATTGCTTCTGCTTCGGTCATGTTGTAATCTAAGGCTCTTTTATCACCCGCACCATAAATGATTGCACGCTCTTCAGGAGTCAATCTGCGATTTGGTACACCACCATTTTTAACCGCGATTTTAATTTTACCATTCACAATAAAATCCTTTAAACTTGTCCAATCTTTAGCGTATGAACCGTTTACTTCTTTAAATGCAATTTGACTTGATTTTATATCAGTCAGATTTTGTTTCACCAACTCATCCATGCGCTCGTCATATTTTCTAGCGTTGTCTATAGAAACTATATCGCTTCCAATGTAAAAGAAAGTGAAAAAACCTGCGATTCCCAAAATGCCTCCTAGAACAATTGCGATTTTACCTATGTTGGAGCCCACTGAGAAAAACAGCATCACAAGACCTGCAAGTGTTAATAATCCAGTAGAAATCATAAACATGTCATTCTGTCCTGCAGATTGCCCGATGATAATGAGAGCTAAACCGAGAGCAGTGATGATTACAGGTAAAGAAATCTTGCTAAAAATGGCTGATAAATTATTGTTCATAATGGTTTTACTTTTATGTGCTCACAAAACTACTACAATTTTGAAAAGAGCGTCTAACCTACAATCAATTTTTTGAACAGTTTAATCAACGAGACTTTGTTCAAAGTCGACTATTCGACTACTATGACGAGATACTTGCTTATTTTCCAGAATTCGTATGGATTTGTAATGTTGATGGTTTTGTTGTTTCCATTATCAATGATTTGATACGAATTGGACGGATGATCACTGATAATTTGTATTTTTTTGCCAATGATTTGAATGTTTTTCTTTTCAAATTTATCCAGCGGAGTGAAATAGTCCTCATTGAAACCATCTTTCAAACTTGATTTTTTTCCCATGCCGATGAAACCTTTGTTTTGGACAACTACATTGTTTTTTTTGAGTTCTTCGAGTGAGCCGTATACATAATAAGCCGTAGTTAATTCCTTGCGCGATTTTTCCGCAAGATCTACCTGCTCCATGTAGGCGTCAAAAAGTTTTGAGTATTCTTCGTCTTGGTTAACTAAGGTATTTCTTAAGGTCATGATGAGTTCATCTTGGGCTAGAATACGCTCTTGCAAGTTCTCTATCATTTGATAAAGCTGGCCAATCTGATTCTCTTTACCTTGAATTTGTGCGTTTAATGCTTTGATCTTTCTTGCATTTTCTTCTCTTAAAAACTGAATATTCTGAAGCTCTTGAAGCATCCATTCTCGCTGATTGCCGTTGCGCTTTCCTCCTTCAGACATCAATCGGATTTCAATTTCTTTGTTTTGAATTCGAGCGATGTTCTCTTGAATTTCATTGAACAAACTCAAGGATTCATTGATTAAATCATCTTTTTCTGAATTTTCCATCTCTAACTGACGGATTTGATTCTTCAAGCGGGCAATTTCTTGATTATCCTCTGTTTTTGGTGTATCTGATTTGCATGAGGCAAGCACAAATATCAGACTGATAAAAATGAAAAGTGTGAATTTCATGCTTCGGTATTTAAGGGTTTTAAAGTGTATTAAAGCTTGCAAATTAACGCAGAATTCTATTTTTGGTGACAATACTGTTAAAAAATAATTCAGCGAGGCTATGAATAATTCGCTCTTTCAATTACTTTAGCCAAAAAAATTAGATCCATGAAGCATAAATTACATTTTCCACTATTGTTCTCTACGTTGTTTTGTTTGTTTGCAGGTCAAGTTTTGTTTGCACAACCAGAAGATGAAGAAGAAGATTACAGCAGTTACGGGACAGAATCCGGTGTTAAAAGATACTGCACACCTAAAGTTGTTGGCTTAAGTCCACAGCGATTGATTAGCATTGGTTATGAATTTGCAGGTTCGCATAGCATCGAAGCAGCTGCTTTGGGTGATAATGTTGCTGCGCAAAATGGCGATGTGAATAACTACATGGGCTTTTTTCTAGCTGCCAATTTGCCCGTAATATCAACCCATAAATTTTTGCTCAATATAGGAATGAATTATGTGGGCTCAAATTTTTCGTTCGGCAATGACACGCTTTCGAATCCTTTTTTGCAATCGCTTAATGGTAATATCCGCACTTTTGGTTTGAATGCCACAATTTTCAAACCTTTGAATGAAAAGCACTATTTGTTAGGCTTTGTAAGCGGCGATTACAATGGTGATTATAATTTTAAGCGTTTTCAGAGCATCAGCCTTTTGAAGACTACTGTTGTGGCTGTTTTTGGCTGGAAGTTCAATGATCGCTTTCAGTTCGGATTTGGTGCTACGCAAACATATCGTGCTGGTGAGAAGAGTTTGCTGCCCGTAATTCATTACAACTTCACCTCCAAAAACGACAAGTGGGGCATTGAAGCTCTGTTGCCCGCCAGAATGCATTACCGCTATGCTTTCACACGCCGCGATTTGCTTTTGGCAGGATTCGAAGTACTTGGAAACAGCTATCATTTAGCGAATGTCGATAATCGCTATCCTGAGCAAAATGCACCTGGTATGGTTTCGGGTTATGACCCTAATAATATTGAATTCAGACGTTCTGAAATCCGCTTTAGATTGGATTATATGAAGGCGCTTTCTGACTTTATTTGGATAAGCGCCCAAGTGGGCTACATCCACGCCTACCGCTTTAATGTGGACAGCGGCAACGATTTCAGACCATTTGGATCAGATATGCCTTATGTGATGGAAAACCGCATGGGGGGCGCACCCTATTTTCAGATCACCTTGAATTTGGTTAGTCCTTGATGAATTGAATAGATTCCAACACCTCAAAAAAACTTGGAAACGACTTTGCGCAAACCTCAGGGTGGAGCAGGGTCGTTTTATCTTTGGCGCCTAAGGCAAAAATAGCAGCAGCCATAACAATCCTGTGGTCGTCATGTGGGTCGATTATGGCGCCAGTATAAGAAGTTTGTGGTTCAATGAATAGCGTATCGTTTTCGATGTTCATTTTTAAGCCAAATTTTGAGAATTCGCTTAATATTACCTCGGCACGATTGCTTTCTTTGCTGAACAAACGATGCACGCCTTTGATGCTAGAAGTTTCAGTTCCATACGCGGCCAAAACAGCCAAAATGGGAAATAAATCAGGAGCGTTTGTGGCATCAAAATGAAAACTTCGCAAGTCTTTCTTTTTAACGGAGACTGAATTTTCTTCGATTATTATTTCAGCACCAAATGATTCTAAAACATGCAAAATGGCTGTGTCGGCTTGTGTGGAATCAATTGAAAGATTTTCAAAAGTGATGGAGCCAAACAAAGCAGCCGCAACCATAAAAAATGCAGCGCTGCTCCAATCGCCTTCGATTTGTATTTCGGTTTCTTTCCATTTATAAGGACCATTAAAATGAATTTGTGAACCATCAAATTTCACGTCGTGACCAAAATCTTGCAAGGTTTGAATGGTCAATTCGATGTAGGGAATACTCGTCGGATTTTCAACGGTGATTACTTCATTTTTTGTCAAAGGCGAACCCACATAAGCCATGATTAAGCCTGTGATAAATTGAGAGCTTAGAGAACCATTAACGGTTATGTTTTTGGGGATTAAAGGTCCACAAACAGTCAGAGGTAATTTTCCATCATCATTTGAAATCTGCACATTCAATTTCGGCAAAATCTCTTCAAAAAAATACATTGGACGATTTAAAATGCTCCCATGACCTTGAATGGTGATTGGTTCATGAGTCAAAGCCATCAACGGAGTGAGCATCCGAGAAGCCAAACCTGATTCACTGATGCTGAGCTGTCTTGAACTGAGCACGGCCATATTAATTCCACGAATCACAAGCTGATTTTCAATTGAACGAATTTCAGCACCACAGACATCAAGAGCTTTCAAGACCGCCTGCTCGTCATCTGATAATCCAAGGCCAATAATTGTGGTTTCAAAAGGATTCAATAAAGCACAAGCTAGAACACGTTGGGCGTGACTTTTGGAGGCAGGAATGTCTATTGTTCCAAAAACTTTTTGATTCAAATGGTTTTCTATTTCTTTCACTTTGCGAAAATAAGAAATCCTATATGGCAAACAACCCGAAGAACATAACAAAAGCAAGCAAGGTCCAAAGACTGAATGTGAATTGGTGCTTTGAAAAGAATTTTTGGTATATCAAATGAGCCAAGATTGCGACTACAAACCAACCTACATAATTCTGCAGTGGCACGATGTTATTGTTGAATTCCCAAAAATCGAATTGTGGTGCTACTTGTTCAATGATTAAATCCAAAAGAACCATGAGTATTGCGCCTATAGTTGAGGCAACAAATAGATTCTTACTGATTTTCTGCGCAATAGAAGCTGTGAGGAATACCAATATCGCCCAGTTTACGCCAATCATCCATGGCACACCCCATATTTTGGGTCCCAAATTGTTGCCGTATGCATAATCGCCGAAAATCAAACCAAAATTGACACCAAGCCATTCTGCGACCATACCAAAAGCAAAAGGAATCATAAGCAGCGATAAATCTCTTAAGTTTACTTGTGGTATATTCCAAAGTAAAATACCAAAGCATAAGAACAGGTTTAAAGGTGTTAAGGGCAGAAACCAGTCTGCGTGTCCGAGCAATATTCCAATAACAGCAGACACGTGAAAGAGCCAAATAACAAAAATGGAAATCTGAAGTTTATATTGAACTAGAACTTGATTTAATCTCATTTAACACCTTGTTTTTGAATGATATTGGCTGTAATTTTACCTGAGAGTAGTGCCAGTGGTATTCCGCCGCCTGGATGCACACTTCCTCCACAAAAATACAGATTTTTTAGGCTTTGAGAGAAATTCGGGTGTCGCAAAAATGCTGCAAATCTGTTGTTGCTCGCCGCTCCATACAGGGAACCCTGGTAACTCTGTGTTCGAGACTCAATTGTTCTGGGCTCCAAAACATCTTCAGCTTCAATGAAGGGCTCAATATCTGTATTCAAGGCTTTGTTGATGCGCTCAATGATACGTTTTCTGGCCAAAGGAATCAATTCATCCCAGTTTTGACCTGTATTTCCTGGAACGTTGATCATCACAAACCAGTTTTCGCAGCCCTCTGGAGCATCTTTTAGCTCGTCTTTTGCGCTGATGTTTATATACACAGTTGGATCACTGGGTATGGTTTTTAGCTTAAATATATCGTTGAACTCATTTTCATAATCTTCTGAAAACAAGATGTTATGTAAATCTAATTCAGGGAAATTCTTTTTGATTCCCCAATAAAAAATCAAAGCCGAACTTGAGCGTTCTTGTTTCAATGTTTTGTCTGGAGCAATCTGTTCTTTGAGTAGTTTGCGGTAAGTAGGAACAACATCCATATTACTTACAACCAAATCACCATTGTAGCGCTCACCATCAACCATTAAACCACATGCGGCACTGTGCTCAATGATGATTTTCTCAACTTGCTTTCCGAAATGAAACTGGACGCCAAGTTCATCAGCTAGCTTCCACAAAGCATTGGTGATGGAAATCATGCCTCCTTCTGGCACAAATGTTCCGAAGTGTTGCTCCAAATTCGGAATCATGCTCATAATACCCGGAGTCATGTAAGGAGATGAGCCATTGTATGTGGCATAGCGGTTGAATAGTTGACGGAGATTTTTGTCCTTGAATGACTTTTCATTGTGTTCGTTAAGCGTCGAAAAAACACTTAAATGATGCAATTGAGCAATAGCTTTTATTGTTTTGAAATTCAAATAATTACCTAGCTCATGGAGTGAGTTTTCTAAGAAAAGTGGTGCAGTGAGGTCGTATTTCTTTTTGGCGTTTTTAAAATAGCGATGAATGGCTTTTTTGTCGACGTCAAATGTTTCGCTGGCATGCTTTGCGTACTTGTCGGCGTCACTATAAGCAGTAAAGCGTTTACCGTCGTGAAAGAAATAATTGCAAACCACATCTTTCTGTTTGTACTTGTAATAATCGCGTGGATTTTTACCAGCCAAATGAAACAATTCATCCACAAAATGCGGCATCGTAAACAAAGATGGGCCCGCGTCAAAACGGTAGTTTCCAACTTGAATTTCAGAGAGTTTTCCTCCGGGATAAGGATTGGCCTCAAAGACCTCAACATCATAGCCGTTTAAACGTAATCTGATTGCCGAAGATAATCCAGCCAATCCGGAACCAATAATTAGTGCTTTGCCTTTCGAGTTCATGGTCGCAAAAGTAACATTCAGATGTATGATTTGTTTGTGATTTTTGAAAATAAAAAAGCCCCTTGATATTCAGGTTTGATTTCCAAGGGGCTTTAGAAAAAGATATATCTAGAATCTCACTCGGATACTCGCCAAGAAGTTGATACCAGCCTGGGGATAGAAGTAGTTTTCTGTTATGAATTCACCGTCAGCAATATAGCTGAATGTGTAACCGTTGTTCTCATAAAAACTGTTCAAAACATTGTTCACCAAAAGGCCAAAATGAATTTCCTTGAAAAACACATTTTCAATCATGTAATTCACACGAATATTGGCATAGGCAAATGGATTGATGATTCTATTTTCATTCTGTGTGTTGTCCAAGTATTGTTTGCCCACATATTTTCCAATTAATGAAACTTCGAAATTGTTGAATGGCGAATAACTGACACGTCCACCAAAAATCAAACTCGGCGAAAATGCGATATCTGTGTTGGTAAAGCGCTGCTCAACTTGTGACCAATCGTCGTAATTATCCACGTACTCTGTCAATTCAAGGATTTTATTTCTACTGAAGGCTGCGTTTCCAACGATATGCCATTGTTTGGAAGGCTTGTAACCTGCTTCTAATTCCAAACCTGCTCTGTAGCTATGATCAACATTCGTGCGCGTATAGCCACCAACATCGTTAATTTTGCCATTCAACACCAGTTGATCTTTGTAATACATGAAATATGCTGTTGTTTTGGCTGTAAACTTCTTTTGTTGAAACAAATAAGCCGCTTCAACATTGTGTAAACGTTCCGCTTTCGGGCGACTATCTGGCGTGCTCTCCGTAAAGTCTCTACGAACTGGCTCGCGATTGGCTTGTGCATAGGAAGCGTAGAATGAATGTTGGTCGTTTGCTCTGTAGCTAAAACCGGCTTTAGGATTTAGAAAATGGTAATTCACAACTTGGTCTGTAATTACTTCTTCTTCGAAAACAACGGCTTTTCCTGTAAATCGGAAATCAATGAAGCGGTAGTGTATTTCACCAAAAAAGTTCCATTTGTTCAACTGATAATTGGCTCTGATGTAGGAGTTTGCCTCTGATTTTACTGCACGGTTGTCATAATATCTGTCGCGGATTTCGCTCTGAGAAGCAAATCGTGCCCAAATAATCTCACCATAGTGGTCACCTATATATTGATTTGCAGCCGCACCCCAGGTTACCTGAAGTCCTTTGTCGTTGTCATAAGTCAATCCGTAAACTGCGCCGTAGAAATGATTGTCCAACCACCTGCGACGGATTAAATCAGTGCGATTGACTGTAACGATGTTACCTGTTTCTAGATTTACAATTTGAATCGGTGTCAAACCATAAGTACTGAATCGGTCGTTGCGTCGGAATTGCTCAAAATAACCCAATCCTCTGGTGTAATGTAGGGACAATGATTGATTCCAGTTTTTATTTAATCGACCTGTGTAATGCAATTGATAATGAGTTTGTTGGTAGTTGTCTACTTCATTGTCGTAATAGCGAATTTCTCCATTGGCATCGGTGTACATACCTGCGCTGTTCATTCGTCTGTTGTTGGCTAAATCCGATTGAGCCACGCCATTCCAAGCTTGGTAGGTTACTTCCTTACCACTGAAAATATTGAAGCGCAAACTGTGATTTTCTTTCAACCATGCTCCAGAAATATAAAAGGCACGCAAATCAGATGAAGCTCGGTCGATATAGCCATCGCTGGATATTTTAGACAAACGGGCATCCAAAGAAAATTGATTGTTAATCAAGCCTGTTCCCATGCGGATGGTGTGGCGCAAGGTATTGAACGAACCTGCAGCATTTTCGATTTCACCATAGGCTTCTCGGTTTACCGTGTTCGTAGTCATGTGGATACCAGCACCAAAGGCAGCACCGCCGTTTGAGGATGTTCCCACACCACGCTGCACTTGAATATTGTCCACGGAAGAGACAAAATCCGGCATGTTCACCCAAAAAACACCGTGCGATTCGGAGTCGTTGATTGGAATACCATTCACGGTTACATTAGTTCTCGTCGGGTCTGTGCCTCGAATGCGAATCCCCGTGTAGCCGATTCCAGCACCTGCGTCCGAACTCACAACGCTTGATGGAATTTCATCCAATAAATAGGGAATATCCTGACCAAAATTCATCTTTTCAATCTGTTCGCGATTGATGTCGTTGAAGGTCATGGGTGTGTTTTCGTTCACGTTACTCGCACTTACAATTACCGAGTTGGTCATGAATTCTGGCGCAGACAAACGATAATTTTTCTCAAAATTTTGTTCGCCTGCTTTCACCGTGTCAAGCACAGACTGAAAGCCAATTTGCGAGATTTCCAAGACATAAGTTGTGTTGGCGTTGAGTTTGAGTTGATAGCGACCATTCAAATCTGAGGCCGTCATCAAATAGGTTCCCCGAATCTTCATGCGGGCGCCCAAAACGGGGTTTCCTTGTTCATCGGTGATTTGTCCACTCATGGTCACTTGCGACCATAAAAAATTTGGAACGCTTAATGCAAGCATCCCGATCAAAGCAAAAATTCTTGTTTTCATGTATTCAAACATTTAGACAAGAACTAGGGGCTAATTCCTGGATTTTGGTTAATAATTAGAACTGTTCACTTTCCCTGCGCCGGCATTATCCGTATCAGGTTCTATGGGTATAATCTCAGCCTCCGCCACGGCGGAAGCACCCCTATGAGACGCGGCAAAGGTATTGACAAATCAAAACCAAAAAAGATATTTGGGTATTTTTTTTGAAATTTGATTTCAAACAAAGTGTTTATCCAAAGCCAAATTATTTATCAACATTCTGTATCTCAGCCTAAAAAATCCGTTATTTCATACTCTTAAAACACAGATATAAAATGAGAAAAATTTGCTACTTCTCGGCAGTCGTAATTTGGATGTTCGGCTTTTGGTCATGTTCCAAAAAATCGCTTAGTGATTTCCTTTCAGATTTCTCCTTGTATGAGGGCTATATTGAATCATTTTCATCGGGTTATGTTTCTGTTTATGATCCAATAACGGTTACCTTGGCGCAAGATTTATCACCAGATTTGTTGGAAAATGGTCCTCAGAATAAATGGTTCAGTATTTCCCCAAGTGTCGATGGTGAAGTGAAGTTTTTAGATGCCAACACCATTCAATTTGTGCCAACGGAAAAACTCAAACAAGACCAAGAATATCGAATTACTTTTCAATTGCACAAGGTGATGGATGTGCCCAAGGATTTGCGGGAGTTCAGGTTTGCGGTGCACACATACAAACAGGACTTCATCGTCAATATCAATGATATTCAGTCGTATGATCGCAATTGGCAATATCTGCGTGGTTCAATTGAAACAACTGACCTTATGGAGTTCGAAATTGCTAAACAGTTGGTTACGGCAGAGCAAGAGGGTAAGAAATTGAATGTGAAAGTGGTTCGTGAAAGTGAATTGAGTCGCTCCTTTAGTTTTGTTATTGACAGCGTTCAGCGTAAAATGGAGGATTCTAAAGTCACCATTTTTTGGGATGGGAAGCCATTTAAAATTGACAACAAAGACCAAGGAGAATTTGAGGTGCCAGGGAAGAACAATTTTAAAGTTGTTCAAATTGAGGTTGAAAATGGCGATGAACAATTCTTAAAAATCAATTTTTCTGACCCCATAGATAAAAATCAAAATCTAAAAGGCTTGGTGCGTATTCAAGATGCGTCGAATTTGCGTTATTCATCAGAGGGAAATGTTTTGTATGTTTATCTATCTGAGACACTTTCCGGTTCTAAGCTCGTGCAGGTTTTTCAAGGTGTCAAAAGTGTGGATGGCATCAAAATGAAGGGTGATTACCGCGAAGAAGTGCTTTTTGAAGAACTACTTCCGGGGGTTCGATTGGTGCGCAGCGGGACGTTTTTGCCGTCTTCTCAAAATTTGAAAATCAATTTTGAGGCTGTAAATGTGAGCGCAGTGGATGTCATGGTTTATCGCATTCATTCGCAAAATATTCTTCAATTTTTGCAAGTGAATAACTACGATGAAAATGATGGTTTGTATCGTGTGAGTTCACCAGTGGCTAAAACAACGATTGAATTGAATCATCCTACACCAAAAGCTCACATGCGTTGGAATGCTTATGCTTTGGATTTGTCAAAAATCATGAAGCCCGAGCCGGGAGCGATTTACAGGGTTGAGCTGTCTATCCGTCCTCAGTATTCGATGTATGAGTGTGCTGAAGCCTTTCCTAGTTTAGAAACAAAAGACAAACCTTTCAATCCAGCGGATTACGATAAACGTTCACGCTACAACGATTGGGATGGAGACTGGGATGAAGATTATTATTGGTACGATTGGAGGGAGCGTGATAATCCTTGTCACATGGCGTATTACTACGACCGCACTGTGGCTACAAATGTTATGGCCACTGATTTGGGTGTAATTGCCAAAAGAGGGGAGGATGGCTCTTATCTTTTCGCGGTAACTGATTTGATTTCAACGAATCCCGTTGCTG
Organism: Flavobacteriales bacterium UBA6165; assembly: GCA_002422285.1. Lineage (GTDB taxonomy): Bacteria > Bacteroidota > Bacteroidia > Flavobacteriales_D > Crocinitomicaceae > UBA6165. Next base: position 41,397 of record DIUF01000019.1, read on the forward strand.
GAGCGAGCATCGAATTATACACTTTTGATCAGCAATTGGTGCAAACAATTAAAACCAATGGAGAAGGTATAGCTTCTTGGAAAACAGATCGTTATGCCTATTTCGCATTGGTTAAAAAAGACAAGCAGGTAACTCCCTTAAAATTAGCCGAAAATAGCTCAAACTCTATGTCGGCGTTTGATGTCTCTGGAGATCGTTTGCGCGATGGTATGAATGGCTACATTTATGGGGAACGTGGGGTTTGGCGTCCCGGTGATACTTTATTCCTTGGTTTTATTTTGAATAATCGACATGCAAATCCAGGGCAGAAACATCCCGTAAAATTGAGTATATTCAATGCGCGTGGCATAATGGTGCATCAAGATATTGCCAATCATGCATCATCACAGCACTATAAATTTGTTGTTCCGACTTCTGCTGATGCCGAAACAGGGAATTGGGAGGCCGTTGTTCAAGTAGGTGGTGCAACGTTCCGAAAAGGAATTTTTATTGAAACGATTAAGCCGAATCGATTGAAACTCAAAACAGTGTTCAACAATAAAATTTTGCAAGCCAATACAAAAAACACGGGAAAAATGGAGGTTGCATGGTTGCATGGTGCAATTGCTCAAGATTTGAAAGTTGATCTATCCGTGAAATATTCCCGAATGACTACCACATTCAAAGGTTACGACAAATTCAAATTTGATGACCCCGCACGCACTTTTGATGCGGATGAAACCAAGGTTTTTGAAGGACGACTCAACGACAAAGGCATCGTTTCTTTTGATTTGATTCCAGATTTGGAAGAAGAAGCACCTGGTATGTTGCGCGCTGTATTTATGGCTCGTGCATTTGAAAAAGGTGGTGATTTTAGTTCGGATGTTTTCAGTACAACGGTTTCGCCTTACAAGCGCTATGTGGGCTTCCGACCAACCAACATGAACAAATACGGCTACATGGAAACCGGAGGAAAAAGTACTTTCGAAGTGGTAACCTTAAATCCTGAAGGCAAACCTGTGGCTGTTAAAGACTTACAAGTACGCGTTTATAAAATCGACTATTATTGGTGGTATGATGCTTCTTCGGATTACTTGTCGCGATATACCTCGAGCAGCACCCACATTCCCTTCAAGTCTTTGAATGTGAGTACAAATAGCAGCGGAAAAGGCAATTTCTCTTTTGACGTGAACGAGAATGACTATGGTCGATATTTGGTTCGTGTTTACGACCCTGAACACCGTCATGCATCGGGCGAAATTTTGTATTTCAGCTGGCCTGCACACCGCGCTATGGGGCGAACTCGAAAAAATGAATCTGACGAAGCGACCAAATTGGTGTTCTTAACGGATAAAACGTCTTACAATGTTGGGGAAACCATGAAAATCACATTCCCATCATCGCAAAATGGTCGCGCTTTTGTTTCTATTGAAAATGCGAAAGAAGTGCTTCAATATCAATGGGTGCAAACAGCTAAAAATGAAACGGTTGTGTCTATTCCTGTTACCGCAGATATGGCGCCAAATGTCTTCGTGCATATCACAATGATTCAACCGCATGCCAATACGATAAATGATGCCCCAATTCGTTTGTATGGTGTTCAGCCTGTTGATGTTGTGAACAAAGAAACCATTCTTGAGCCAACAATCAACATGCCTTCGAGTTTGAAACCTGAGGAGAAATTTACGGTTGAAGTGGGCGAACGCAATGGTCAAGCGATGACTTATACCTTGGCGGTTGTGGATGAAGGTTTGTTGGATTTAACACGATTTAAAACGCCCAATGCTTGGAAATCATTTTATTCTCGTCAGGCGCTGGGTGTGCGCTCTTGGGACATGTTTGACCATGTAATTGGTGCCTTTGGTGGCAAAATTGCACAAATCTTCAGCATCGGTGGTGATGAGGATTTAGGCAGTGGAAATCCCAAAAAACCGAATCGTTTTAAACCTGTAGTCATGTACCTCGGACCATTCGAACTCAAGCCCGGAGAAAAACAAAAACATACAGTCGAGATGCCAAACTACATCGGGTCAGTGCGCACCATGGTTGTGGCTTCCAATGCGTCAAAATTTGCTTATGGTGCTGCTGAAAACACTACACCTGTGAAGAAACCATTGATGCTTTTGGCTTCAGCACCACGTCAGGTGAGTCCTGAGGAAAAAATATCCTTGCCAATTACAGTTTTTGCGATGGAAAATCATGTGAAAAATGTGGCGCTTAGCATTCAAGTTTCTGGTAATATAAAGGTAGCAGGAAGCAACAAACAAGCACTTGTTTTCAATCAGCCAGATGATAAAGTGGTTTATTTTGATTTGGAAGTTGGGGCTCAAGAAGGCGCAGCAACTATTCGCGTGATGGCAACATCTGGTTCTGAGAAAGCTACTTATGAATTCAAATTGTATGTGGGCAATCCAAACCCTGTGAGCTATGAAATTTATGACATCGTGATTGAGCCTGGTTCAAGTCAAATAGTTGATTTTGAAACATTTGGTATTCAGGGCTCAAATAACGCTACCTTGGAATTGTCTGTAATGCCGCCTATGAATCTTGACGCTCGTTTAGGTGAGTTGATTGGTTACCCGCATGGATGTTTGGAGCAGGTGACCTCTCGTATTTTCCCACAGTTGTATTTAGGTGATTTGGTCAATTTAGATCAAACGCGTATTCAAAAAATACAAACGAATGTGAATGCTGGAATTCGAAAATTACAGCATTTCCAGTTGCCCAATGGTGGATTTGCTTATTGGCCGGGGGCGCGTCAAGCCAATTCGTGGGGTACATCTTATGTAGGACATTTCTTGCTTGAGGCTGAGAAAAAAGGCTATCAGTTACCCGTTGGATTCAAGAGTAAATGGATTGCTTATCAGAAAAATACAGCGAAAAGTTGGCAGGCCGCAATCTCCACGGAGAATGATTTTGATCAGGCTTATCGTTTATACACCTTGGCCTTGGCAGGTGATGCGGATGTTGCCTCAATGAATCGATTGAAATCTACTGTTGGCATTTCTTCGAACTCAAAATTGCGCTTGGCTGCGGCCTATGTTTTAATTGGTCAACGAGATGCGGCGCTGCAGTTGGTGAAATCAGCTAATATTGACAATCTCATACCAAAATCGAATCATTATTTCGACTCACGTGAACGCAACAATGCGATGGCTTTGGAAACTTTTGTATTGCTGAAAGACAAAGTCAAAGCACGCAAAATGGCTGATTTGGTGGCGAGTTCTTTGAGTTCACGCGATTACATGAGCACGCAAACAGCGTCTTATTCGTTAATGGCTTTAGGGCGTTATGCGAATTTGGTGGGTGGCTCCAATTTCACAGCAAGTTATTCGGTGAATGGCAAAAGCGAGAAGGTGTCTGGTTCTAAGCCATTAACGCAGAGCAAATTAGGTATTCAGCGTGGATCGAATAAAGTGGAGGTGAAAAATACATCTGGAGCAACCGTCTTTGCGCGTGTCGTGGTGCAGGGAGTTTTGCCTTTGGGTAATGAAAAATCATATCAAAGAGGATTGACCTTGAATGTGTCATACAAGGACGGTTCCGGAATGCCTGTTGACCTGAGTAAAATTCAGCAGGGCATGGATGTGATTGCTGAAATTCGAGTTCAAAACACGACAAACAACCAAGTTCATAATGTGGCTCTGACGCACATTATCCCTGGTGGTTTTGAAATTGTAAATGCAAGATTCACAGAATATGGTGGCAATGATGACTCTCCGATAGATTATCTCGATATCCGCGATGACCGTTCGAATTATTACTTCACCTTAGATGCATTTCAAACAAAGACCTTTACCGTGCGTATCTCGGCCTCTTTCCCAGGAAAATATTATTTCCCCGGCACTCAGGCTGATGCCATGTACGACAACAATTATTCTGTTCGAACAACAGGTAGATGGATTGAAATTTTGAAATTCTGACGGTGCAATTCCTGCGCGATTGTTTCAATTTTTCTTTGATTTGGGTGCGAAAGAATCCTGTCAAGTCTTTTCTATTCTTATTTTATGGATGGAAATTTTATTTTTTGCTGCCTAAAGAATTGTTCGACAATCCGTATTCCTTTGTGATTGAGAGTAGGGAAGGACATCTTCTTGGCGCTCGTATTGCGGACGACGGGCAATGGCGTTTTCCTGCGCAAGATTCTGTTCCGGAAAAATTCAAAAAGTGCATTGTGGCTTATGAAGATCGATATTTTTATTACCATCTCGGCGTGAATCCAGTGGCCATTTATGGCGCTTTTCAAACCAATCGAAAGGCAGGCAAAATTGTGCGAGGTGGAAGTACTTTAACGCAGCAGGTTATTCGCTTGGCACGTAAAAATCCTGAACGCAGCTACAGCGAAAAACTGATAGAAATGATTTGGTCGCTGCGTTTGGAGTTGCGTTGTTCCAAAGACGAAATCCTGAATTTATATGCCACTCATGCGCCTTTTGGAGGCAATGTTGTTGGTCTTGAAATGGCTTCCTACCGCTATTTTGGTTTGGATGCGCATCAATTGTCGTGGGCGCAGGCAGCAACATTGGCTGTATTGCCCAATGCTCCCGGTTTGATATTTCCTGGTAAAAATCAAGATGAGTTGCGCCGAAAACGTAATGCCTTGTTGCTCTATTTACACCAAAGTGGGGAAATTGATGCCATGGAGTTGCAGTTGTCTTTACAAGAACCGCTCCCTGATAAACCTCACCAATTGCCAGAAATCGCTCAGCATTTACTCAATCGTTTGTTTTTCAGGACTACAGCATATCAAGTTCAAACTACAATTGATTTTCATTTGCAAGAGCGCGTGAATTACATTGTTGAGCGCTATTTCCGTCAATACAGTCAAAATGAGGTGCACAACATGGCTGTATTGGTCTTGGATGTGGAAACGCGAGAAGTATTGGTGTATATTGGGAATACGCCAACAGATAAAGCGCATAGTAAAGATGTGGACAATATTCGCGCTGCTCGAAGCACGGGCAGCATTTTGAAACCATTTTTGTTCGCGGAAATGCTGCAAGAGGGAGAATTGTTGTATCATGCTTTGATTCCCGATATTCCAACCCAAATTTCAGGATTTAGTCCACAGAACAACAGCATGAGTTATGACGGCGCTGTGCCTGCATGGAAAGCTTTGTCGCGCTCACTGAATATTCCCAGTGTGCTGATGCTCCAGCAATATGGTGTCAATAAATTTTTTAGAAATCTTAAAAATTATGGCATATCTACACTCAACCAACAACCCATGCATTATGGTTTGTCTTTGATTTTAGGTGGGGCAGAGACAACGCTTTGGGATTTATGTCGTGCTTATGCAGGCTATGTTAGTATTCACAATTGTTTTCAAGAAAATGGATATTACCAGTCAGATCCTTTTTGTGATTTGAACCTCGAACTTGGTCAAAAAACAGATTTTGGAAGAGAAGTGAGCACGCCGCCATATCTGAGTGCTGGCGCGATCCACCAAACGTTTGAAGCCATGCGTGAGGTAAATCGACCTGAGCACAATGAATCGTGGCAATATTTTTCTTCTTCACAACCTATTGCTTGGAAAACAGGTACAAGTTACGGCAATCGTGACGCTTGGGCCATTGGGTGCAGCAGAAAATACGTGGTGGGCATTTGGGTGGGGAATTCAACAGGTGAGGGTAGACCAGAGCTCACAGGCGTGAGTTATGCTGGTTCGATCTTGTTTGATGTTTTTTCCGTGCTAGATGCTGTTCCTTGGTTCAAACGCCCAGAAATGGATATGCATGTGGCCGAAGTTTGCAAAAAGAGTGGTTATCTCGCTGGACCTCATTGTCCAATTGGAACAAGTTGGGTAACAAAACGCGGCTTGGAAAGTGATGTGTGTCCTTATCATCATTTGATTCAATTGGACAGCACAGGCAGCTATCGGGTGCACAGCAATTGTGAGCGCATTGATCTGATTCAGAGTCAAGTTTGGTTCACCTTGCCACCAGTGATGGAATGGTATTACAAAAGGAAAAATGCAGATTATATGAATTTGCCAGCATTCCGAGAAGATTGCCGACAAAGCACTGAACAAGCACTGGGTTTTATTTATCCCAAAAGTGGTGCTTTGATTTATCGTGCCAAATCATTCGACGGTGAACTTCAGCCTATTGTTTGCAAAGTAGCGCATCGCAATCCAGATACAGAATTGTTTTGGTACTTAAACGACCGCTATTTGGGTTCAACGCAGCGCTTTCATGAATTCCCAATAAAAGCTACCGTTGGTAAACATGTGATTACGGTTGTTGATGAAAATGGCAATGATGCGCGGTGTGTGATTAATGTGGAGTAAGAGGCTAGTGGATTTAAAAAAGCACAAAACCTATTCCTAAAGAAAAGCTATTGATTGCGCCTTTTTCACCATGAATTCTGGTCAAGCAGTTGTATTTCAAATTTAAGGACCATCTTGAACGAATCACTTCAAGAAAATAAAGCGACAACTCAATTTCTTTTCGTTTTTCAAAACCGGGAATTGGCGCGAAGTTTTTATGTCCGAAACCAAAACGCCCAGCAATCCGACCATATCTTCCGAAAAGATCCAGTTTAAGCCCCGCAAAGGTGTTTTTACCAAGACCCCATCCGCCAACGGTTAAGTAGTAGCGCAATCCGAAGCATTGATCTGGCTTCAATCTATATCCACCAATCACACCAAGATCCAAATTTCCTCTCATGTGTATTTTGTTCTGCACTGAGGTTTCGGATAAAATAATTTGGTTATCGTATCTCGTCTCACTTAAGTTGTATAACCCCATTCCAAAACCAAATGCAATCCAATCGCCAACAAACAAGCCCTTTTCTTTACCACGATTGTATCGGTCATTTTTATCATCATCTGCGAAATAAAAGGGGGACCAGCCAGAACCTGGCGCCATCATTAATGTAACACCAATGAAAGAAATCCCCCATTTATCATAGTTCAGTAAATGACCTCTAGCCGTATTTTGCTGTTCGGTCACGATTCCCATTAAGTTTCCATTTGTATAGTATGGCATCTGAGGGTTTGTCTTAATATTATAAGCGTCGAATCGATACCCAACAAGCGTAGCCTCACATAATTGTGACAATGACGAGAAACAAAAAGTCAATGCGAATAGGAATAATGCCGATTTTAATGTTCTAGTTGAAATCATACTTCATGAGCATTAATTTCCCTTTTTTATCTTGCATAAGGTAAACTTTACTACTTCCACCGGGGATGTTTAAATAGAAGTAAGGTCTATTTACATAGAAACTACCTTTGCCTGCAATTTCAAAATTGGATATTTTGTTGGTGCTCAAGTCTATTTTTCCGATGGATGGGTAATAATTGGGCATCATGACAGAAACTTGATTGTAATAGTAGGCAGAAAAGGAAGAGTAGGTTTTTGATGTTGTTTTAATTTCATAATTCACCCAATAGAGATTGTTTTTGTCTTTCCCTAAAATAAATTGTTGAGGAATAGGGAAGTAGGCAGCATTTTTATCTGATTCACTTCCAGGCTTGTAGCTGAATTGAGAAATGAGTTTTCCATTTTTATCGATTCTTAAACAAATCAAATGTGTGTACTGATAGTTTTTAGGTTCTTGTTTAAACACGGGAACTTTGATTTGACCAGAGATAATAAAGCTTTCGTCGGGCAACAATTCAAAGTCACTCAATACAAATCGTTTACCATCATAAGAGTAACCTTTTTTCTGATTTGGTGGCGTCACCAATTTTGATTTAAAGTCTTTGATGGGCGTAGAATTCATATAAATAACTTTCCCGCTTTGAATCTTAATGGTTATGAAGCTTTCAAATTTGACTTTCTCGATCTTTCTTTCATAAGTTTCCATTCTGTAATTGGGCGTACCATATTTCAAATAATGGTTATTTTCAATTGGCGTATATTCACCGATTACATCATCGAACGATTTTTTATTGTCTGCTGATAGGGCACATAGATAAACTGTTCCGTCTATTTCTGTATTGTGTCCGGTAATTGCCATCACATTACTTGGAGCTTTGATTTTAAAACGATGCTTGATGTTTCCTTTTCGGTCTATTTGGAGCCAGGTGTATTCATTTAAACTTCCGCTGTTTGGAGCAAAAATAAATACAATGTCACTGCCATCATAAACCAGTTCATCAGAATCTTCGGCAGGCAAATCGTTGTCGAGCTCAAATGTATAAACCAAAGTGTGTTCTACATCAAATTCAATTGGCGTGTCAAGAATGTCAAGATTTTCTCCAATTTTCAATATGCTAATTTCTCGAGCTTTGGCATTGCCATCTTTGTTTTTTACTGATGTTGCCAAAACAATTGGATTTCCATCTACACCTTCAAAAGCGGCTACTCCGTTATATTTGTTGTTGTCAACATTTCGCGCTTTCACATCTTTCACGTCACTTCTTTTGATTCTATACTTTTGGCGCTCCACATCCCATGTATAGGTGTAGGTTGCTGTATGTAGATTCAGTTTTGTGCTTAGAATATTAAATGAACTACCGCCGCCGACTGAAACATCAACGGCTTTTCTCGTTTTAGTTGGTTTTTCTTTGTATCGTGTTTTTCTCTCCGGCACTTCTTTCACACCCAAAAAATTGAGCGATTTATCAAATTCGTATATCTCGTGTCCTGATTGTTTTTTGCCCAATGAAATGTAATAAACAACCTCAATGTTGCCAGCCTCGTTGAAACTCATTTCAAAGAGATAGCCTTTCACTGATTTCTTGGAAAGTGCATGTGTCTTTTCAATGGGTTTTCCTTCATTTGTTTGATTTGAAAGCCCAACAAAGGGAAAAAAAGCTACAAAAGCATAAATAAGTGTGAATTGCAATAAATTGTTTAGAATTTTCATTTCTCCGTGTTTTTAAGTTTGCACAAAAAAACATCGTTTTAGAGAGTTGACTATCGCATAAAGTACGTATTTCTTGAAAAGAATTCTGTCAAGATTTGAACTTGTTAATGGCCTTTGTTTTATTGTCTACTTCGAGTTTTACGTATATGTTGCGAATGTGTGTTCTTACAGTGTCAACACTAATATTCAATGTCGTTGCAATTTCTTTGTAGCGCTGACCATTCGACATCAGTTCTAGAATCTCACATTCTCTATTGGTTAGTTCTGAAACAGTGTCTACTTTTTTCTGCTTGGAAAAAAAATCAATGACCATTCTTGATATTGAAGGTGTTATTGGTGAGCCGCCGCCCAAAACTATGTGAATGGCTTCTCTAATGCGTTCATGAGATTCTGATTTCAAAATGTATCCCGTGGCACCCGACTTTAAGGCATCAAAGACGTTTTGATCGTCACCAAAAACGGTGAAAGCGATAAATTGAACACTAGGTTTGAGGGGCTTTAGTTTTTTAATACATTCTATGCCTGTTAATCCTGGGAGACCGATATCCATCAGCACTACATCTGGATTATTCTTTTCGAAATTTTGAATAAATATTTCCGCAGTTGGAAACAAATCAATTTTTTCGATGAAGGGGTCATCACTGAGCAGCTCTTTTAAAAATCTAGACATTTCGATATTGTCGTCTACGATACTCAGATGAATCTGCATACAAAAGGTTTAGATTAAGTCTTTGAAATCTGATCCAAAGATAGATTTTTAAAAATGATTTTCGAACCAGTTTCCAAATTTGACGCAATGATTAATTCGCCACCACAAGTTTCAATCCTGTGTTTCATATTATTTATTCCATTTCCGAGTTTTGGTTCTGCATAAAAACCAATCCCGTTATCAGCAATTGTTATGCATAAATTGTTGTGATTTATGTCAAGCGTGATTTGCACAAGTGTTGCTTGGGCGTGTTTATTTATATTGGTTAATGCTTCTTTAAAAGCAGGAATAACATTTTTAACGAAAAGAGCACTGCACATATATTTTTCAGTACTCTTTATGTTGTTTTGGATTTCGTATTTTGTTTGTGTTTGACCAAAGTTAGATGCACAAATTTCTGTGAGTTTAACTATGAACATCGGAAAATTTAGAGATTCATTTTTAAGTGACCAAACCACATTTGACAAATTATTAAGTAGTTCGACACAAGTATCCTTTATGGAGTTATTCAATGTCCCAATGCTGCTCAAGTCGTTTTGTTTTTTTTCCATGAGCTGAGCAATGATCAGCATCTTGGAAAGCCCTCCACCCAATTCATCGTGCACGTCACGAGCTATTCTTAAACGCTCTAAATCGAGCTCACGTTGTTTTTGCATTTCGGCAATTACAAGATGGTATTTGCGCTTTTGATAGTATCTAACTAGTGCGGCCGTGAAAATAAGAACGGCACCCATTGACAAAATGATGAACCACCATTTTTGGTAAAACATTGCAGGTACATAAAGGAATAAAACTGGTGTCGGTTTACTCCAATAACCGTAGGCGTTTTTGGAACGAACATACAAGGTGTAATTTCCGTGTGGAAGTTTTCCATATTCGAAAAACCCGTCACTTTTGTTGTTTGTCCAATCTAAATCGTAATTTTCTAGGAAGAATGAGTATTGGTTCAGTTCGCTCCAATGCGCATTTAAATTTACCACTTCACCGCTAATGAAACCCGAGTTTTGTTTAACCGTCAATTGTGGTTGTTTGGGTGGCAAACCTGCAAAAATTTTCTCTTTATTGATATACAAACTTGTAAGTGTTGTTTGGCTCAACTGATTCTTTTGATAAGATTCATTGAATACTGCTGGTGAAAATGCATTTATTCCAGATATTCCGCCAAAATAAATTTGGTTTTCATACTCGCAAAAAGCGCTAGAGTTGAATTCCATCGACTGTAAATTAAATGATTTTTCGAAAATATGGACAGTGTCATTAAAGATATATCCAAGGCCGTTGCTGCTGCTAAACCAAATTCGATTGAACGCGTCTTTTGCCAAATTGTAAGGAACAATCTTTTTGGTTTTACTGGTTCCAGTGAGCGATAAAGTGTCTTTGGATTTAAGCCTTTTGTTATAGAATTCAAACCCACCTTTGCCACTGACCAAAACACCGTCTTTATAGTCAATCACCGAAAAGTAAACCCCATCACTCAACTTTTCTGCATTTTTCAAACTTGGTTCGTTATTGACGTAAAAACCTTTTCGACCAGCTATCCAGTAACGACCTTCAATTTGAATCATACCAACAATCAGGTCATTTTGTTTAATTTCATCAATAAGTTTTTGCTGATTTCGTGATTCTAAAATAATGGTTTGGCTATATGAATCGAAATTCGTGCTTCTAGATATATTTAGCGTTATTATATGCGGATTGATTTTGATGAGACGCCCAGAATGTATAACATCATTTTCATTTGGTTTCCAAAAATATTCAGTCTCAAGTTTTTCATTGAGTACCATAAGGGAATTCATGGTTAAGATCCAAATTCTATTGTCGTCGTCTACTTCTAAACTCAAAATGGAGCTTTGCTCGTTTAGATTATTAATCAATACACGCCTACCCAAACTGAGGTCGTGCGACATTCTCCAGAGCCCATTTTTCACAGTACCTGCCCAAATGAAATTCTTACTTGCCGCAATAGTATTCGTGAATCCAATTTGTGCCTTTTGAAAATCGAAATGATTTGGGTTGTGTGTTAGTAATCCACAACCATCTGTCCCAATATACAAATTATCATCTTCGTCAAATTTTATAAACTTGACAATTGGAGTTAAAGTGTCTATATGCTTTCCGTCAAATTTGAATAATTCTACATCATGAACAAAGGTATCATCAAATTCAAAAAGGTTCATCTTTTCATAGTCAAATAACCATAAATGTTTGTTTTTTTGAACAGAGCCGCAATATATTTTTTTGAAATCACTTGCTACAACAGTTTTTAATTCGTGATTCAATAGTTGCCAAATGCGGTTTTCTCCTATCACCAAGATGTCGTTTTTCATATCCTGAACTAATACAGGTGGGTGATTCGTAGTCAAAAGCCTCGTGTTTTTGAAGTTTTTGTCAAAAAGTTCTAAACCGGACGCATGCGGTATCAGGATATTTCCCTCTTTTGTGAAAACCAAGCTTTTGGGTTCGAACGTAAATTTTTTAGAAAGTGAATCCAATCGAAGAAAAAAAATATGATTAAACAATTTATACAAACAGAAGAAACTATGTTCTATTGACCAATAGAGGTGAACATTTTTAGAAGTCGAGCATAAATACAAAGGTTCAGACATTTCTGTATTGTATAAGGATGTGAACTCAAATGTGTTTTGATTCAAAATCCCAATATCCTGAGATGTGCAAATCAATAGATGATTTGAATCCCAATGAGCTATTTGCCTAATGATTGCTTGATTTGGTCGTTCGTTCTTTTCAACTTTAACAGAGTGTATGGTTTTTCCATCAAAGTAGTTTAATCCGCTTCCTGTGCCTATCCATGTGAGACCATAGGAGTCTTTGAATACGCATGTAACCATGGATTGATTCAAACCATCTTCAACATTGTATTGATTGACTCTCATGCTCTTCCTAGACGCTATTGGATTATTAAAGGCATGAGCATTGTCAATACGACAGAATAAAGCGCAAAACAAGAATGTACTAGAGTGGATAAAAAAGCACAAGATGTTTTTGATGTTCACTGCACACTGTGTTAGAATGCCCGAAATTTAGAGATTTATCTCAATATAAAAAACTGATTTTTAACAGTCTATTTTAATTCTGCATTAAAAAATAGATTGCTTTCGTTCCCGACTGCATCTCTGGCAATAAGATTAAACTCATGTTTGCCTTTTTCGAGTTTCTCGATATTTGCAAAAAGCTCATTTCTCTTGTTCTCATATTCTAATACATGATATTTACCATTAATATACAGTGCATAATATACCAAACCAGATTTATCGTCGCTGACTGTCCATGCCAAGCGTTTGATGGACTGAGGAGTTGTCAATATTTTGAATTTGGGTGTAAGTTTAGGAGCCACACTATCGACATCCAAAGAAAATGTCCCGAATGTTTTGCTTGAAGCGGTAAACCAATCGCTTTCCGATTTTCCAGTCAAATAGTTTTTTGCATCTGCCTGAAATAAAACGAGTTGCTTTTCTAATTTTTTGAGACGCTCTGGAATTCTCAACGCAATTTGTATTGAAAAATGTACAGGATCGTTATGATTTCCAAAAGTCAACTTGCCTGCATTGAATTTTAAAATCTTTTTCACAGGTTCATAAATACTGTTGGCAGGTATGAGGATTTTGTAGTCATTTTGTGCGAAAACATAACTGCTGTCTGGATAGAGATAATCTTTATGATAAATATCGAAGGCTGTGTTTTCAGCTCTAAGTTCTCCAAAAAGCGTTCGAATTACGAAAGACAAAACGCTGTTGTTTCCAACGATATCCGAGATTGAAAAACGGATATCATACAAATGATCAGGTTGCACACCTATTATTCCCTTGCCGCGTGAATGGTCGTAAATTGGCAATTGATTGTGCACATTTCTGAAGTATTTATCAATTTTCTCCCGCGATTTTTTATAAGCTTCGTAATCCTTGTGAGTGTTGATTTGTCGAGTGGTTTCAAAATCCAGTCGATTCATCAATTGTTGGTGAACAGTGTCTGAATTTACGGTCAACACGCCTTTATAAATTCCGCATAAGTTTTCGGCGCCATTATACTTATCATGAGCAGCCAAAGCCAAACCAATTCCTCCATGTTCGGAGCAAAAATGTGCAGGAATATCTAAGGTATCGTTGGGAATCGAGTAGCGACCATCTTTGAGTTTCACTGGGATTTGAATGCGATGCTCCGGAATGCGATACCCCTTGTCGCTTAGGGCATAAACAACCAACTGCTGTATGTGTGGAGTTCGATTATCGGCAATCTTGAGAAATGAAAACAACAATGGATTCAAGGGGTTTTCTGTGCTTGTTTCTCTAATTTCAAAATGCAAATGTGGGGCAGTGGAGCTACCTGTGTTACCCGAAAGCGCTATAATTTCACCTTTTTTCACTTGCAAGGCATTGGTTGGAATCTGAATGTCAATTTCAAAAAATGCTGCTTCGTTATGCGCCAAAGTCGTGTAATCCGCAATTTTCCCAATAAAATCCTGGCAATGTGCATAAACACTCGTAATGCCCAGCTCAGGATGATTCACATAAAGCACTTTGCCATAGCCAGTAGTCCCAACTCTGATGCGCGCCACATAGCCATCTGCAATGGAGTAGAGCTTGTATCCTTCCTTTCCATTGGTTTTGATATCGATGCCCGAATGAAAATGATTGGGTCGCAATTCGCCAAAATTTCCCGCCAATATGATAGGAATATCCATAGGCAAAGCCAAGTCTGCCTGATAATTGATAGTCGTTTGCTGCGTATTCAGCGCACCCCATAGCCATATTGTTCGAAGAAGTAAAACCATAGTTCAGAAAATACAAAGATGCTGCCAAAAAGAATGAATATTTTGCGATGTGGATAAGATTTTAAAAAAACATTAAAAACAGAAATGTCTAAAAACTAAATTCGCACAAATCAATTATCATGAAAAATAGAATTTCACTTGCTTTGGGCGCAGTATTTTTGGGATTTACGACATCTGCACAAACCTACACGTTTTCCGTTGGGACAAATCCTTATGTTGAATTGGATAATGCGATTTATCTGAGTCCAGAGGGTGAAGTATGGGATGATCCAGAATTTGAGTTCAATTTCCCTTTCGCTTTTGATTATTTTGGTGTGAATTTACCTGCACTGACAGGGTCTTTTGGATTTGGTGCTGAATTGTTTGGAACCAATTTCAATTTACCTGTTCCAGTTTTAGTTCCTGTATTTTGCGATCCCATTGATTTAGGGTATATGACAGACGAATCGTTGTCTTCTATTTCTTATCAAGTTGTCGGAAGCGCTGGTAGTAGAATTCTCAAAGTTCAATGGAAGAATATAGGATTTTATGGTCAAGTTGTAGACGATGTTACACCATTAGATTACATGAACTATCAGGCTTGGTTTTATGAAGGGTCGAACAGAATTGAAATTCGTTTTGGCCCCAGTGTAATTACAAATCCTTTTGAGCATTTCGATAATCCAGGGCCATCAGTATTCTTAATCTCTACCTATAATTTCGACACTGAACAATTGGGGAATTCCTATTATCTATATGGAAATCCTGCTAATCCAACCATGGATTTGACAACGGATTCTCAAGTCCTTTTTACTTCAAACTTAGACGGCATCCCGTCAGACGGCCAGACTTACATTTTTACACCTGGTACACCAAGTGGGGTAGGATTAGAGAAAAATAATATTACATTCAGCATATTTCCAAATCCGAGTACATCATCAATTAATGTATTGTCTTCCAATGATTTGGAAATAATTGAAATCCAAATTCTTGATATTTCAGGTCGGGTGGTGCAAACAATTTTTAATCCAGCTCAACAATTGAATATCGAAGATTTGAATGTTGGTCATTACATCATTAAAATTTCAACACAATTTGGAGAATATACAGAAAAGTTCATGAAACAATAATTGCATAGCTTTTGAAAGATTAGCGCTCAGGACAACTGAGCGTTTTTTTTATCTGAAATTCAGTTAAAATTAAAAATTATTTGTTTTCAACCAAAATTTTAGGGGGTGTGTTGAAAAAAATGATAAAATATTTGAGGCGACCCCTCTAAAAAATATACCTTTGCCGAAAAATTAACAAAATTATGTCCTCAATCAGAAAGTTAGCCTTGCAAGAAGTGTATAATCGTACACCGAAAACGCCAGAGTACAATGGCAAATTATCCGAGCTTTATGGTAAAAACGTGTTCCACAAAAGTGTGATGCGCGAATATTTGACCGAAGAAGCTTTTGAATCTGTTATGGCTGCTATCGACAATGGTGCAACTATCGATCGTCGTGTGGCCGACCAAGTGGCTTCTGCGATGAAAGATTGGGCTTTGTCTAAAGGTGCAACGCATTATACGCATTGGTTCCAACCTTTGACTGGCTCAACAGCGGAAAAGCATGATGCGTTTTTTCATCCTTTAGAAGCAGGAAAAGCCATTGAACGTTTTTCTGGCGATTTGTTGATTCAGCAAGAGCCGGATGCGTCTTCTTTTCCAAATGGGGGCATTAGAAATACTTTTGAAGCACGTGGTTATACCGCTTGGGATCCTTCTTCTCCAGCGTTTATCATCAGCAAAACACTTTGTATTCCAACCATTTTCATCGCATACACAGGCGAGGCTTTGGATTATAAAATGCCATTTTTGAAGTCATTGACAGCCATCGAGCAAGCGGCTTTGGATGTTTGTCAGTATTTCGACAAAAACGTGAGCAAAGTGCAGGTTACATTGGGTTGGGAGCAGGAATATTTCTTGATTGACTCAGCTTTGTATAATGCACGTCCAGATATCATGATGACAGGAAGAGCTTTGTTTGGTCACGCGCCAGCCAAAGGACAGCAGTTGGATGACCATTATTTTGGTTCTATTCCCGACCGCGTTTCTGCATTTATGAAAGAATTTGAAATGGAAGCCTTGAAATTGGGTATTCCAGTGACAACGCGACACAATGAGGTGGCTCCCAACCAATTTGAATGTGCGCCTATGTTTGAAGAAGCTAATTTGGCCAATGACCACAACTTGTTATTGATGGATGTGTTGGAGAAATTTGCCCGCAAGCACGATTTCCGTTTGTTGTTGCACGAAAAGCCATTCAAAGGATTGAACGGTTCAGGAAAACACAACAACTGGGCAATGGCTACTGATACAGGTGTTAACTTGTTTAAACCCGGTAAAAATCCACGCAGCAACATGCAGTTTTTGACTTTCTTGGTAAACACCGTTGCAGCCATTCATGAAAACGCTGATTTGTTGCGCGCTTCCATTGCAGCTGAATCCAATGACCATCGTTTGGGTGCTAACGAAGCGCCACCAGCCATTATTTCAGTTTTCTTGGGTTCTTACTTAACTCAAGTTCTGGATGATTTGGAGAAAAGCGTAAAAGCTGGGAAAATGTCGCCAGAGGAAAAAACCGACTTGAAATTAAACATTGGGAAAATTCCACAAATCTTGTTGGATAACACCGATAGAAACAGAACTTCACCATTTGCTTTCACTGGAAATAAATTTGAATTCAGAGCAGTGGGTTCATCTGCGAACTGTGCATCTGCCTTGTTGGTGTTGAACTCTATTGTTGCCAAGCAATTGCGCGATTTTAAAACTGCTGTGGATGCGCGAATAGAAAAAGGTGATTCTAAGGATGAGGCCATTTTCAAAGAGTTGCAAGTGCTGATCAAGAAATCTAAATCTATCCGTTTCGAAGGCAATGGTTACGGACAAGAATGGGTGGAAGAAGCTGAAAGAAGAGGCTTGAGCAACATGAAAGACACGCCTCGCGCCTTGAAAGTAATTACAGAAAAGAAGACCATTGAACTTTTCAAAGAGTTGAACATTTTCTCAGAAGTTGAACTGCATGCCCGTCAAGAAATTCAATACGAGGCGTATGTGATGAAAGTTCAAATCGAAGGTCGCGTTATGGGCGATTTGGCTCAAAATCATTTGATTCCAGCTGTAATTTCTTATCAAAACCGATTGATTGAAAACGTAAAAGGCATGATGGATGTGATGGGTGAAAAAGAAGCCAAAGAGCTTTGCAAAACACAAATCGCGCTAATCAAAGACATCTCCAAGCACCTCAATCAGTTGAAAGATTTGACAGATAAAATGCTCGCTGAGCGCAAAGCTGCCAACAACATCGAAGATATGGAAGAACGCGCTTTGGCTTATTGCGACAAAGTGAAGCCTTACTTCGCTGATATCCGCTACCATGCCGATAAACTCGAACTTTTGGTAGATGATGAGTTGTGGCCTTTGCCGAAGATGAGAGAATTGCTATTCACGAAATAGTCTTTGTTAGACAAAATCAAATTTAGAATCCGTCCCCAAGTAGCTTGGGGACGGATTTTTTACGTTTCAAGTTATTTCCAAATTATCAAACCCCCTAATGACATGATTTTGCTACAAATAGAAGAAAAGAATAATTTTACCAACGTTCAACCTTCACAATTAAACAACTCAGTCACTCTGATTCAGTAATTAATAATTCTAAATTCTTGCTTCAAAATTCTCGCCTCAAAATTCTCCATTCCTCATGCTCCAAACACCCCGCCTCATCCTCCGCGAAATTCAACTTACTGATGCTGAAGACCTTTTTGAAATGGATTCAGACGCAGCTGTGCATCGATTTATTGAGAATAAACCTGTGACCAAAATCGATGAAATCCATCAAGTAGTTGAAATGTTGCAAAAACAATACAAAGAGAATGGCATCGCGCGATGGGCTGTTGAAGACAAAATTTCTGGAGAATGTTTGGGTTGGTGTGGACTAAAATTTTTTCACGAACCGCTCAATGGTCATGTCAATTTCTATGAATTGGGTTACCGCTTCAAGCAAAAACATTGGGGCAAAGGTTACGCCACAGAATCGGCTAGGGCAGTGCTGGACTACTCTTTTAAGAATTTTCCCATCGAAACAATTTATGCCATCACGCATCCTGAAAATGTCAATTCCAAAAATGTACTATTCAAACTCGGTTTTCGTTATATAGAGACTTTCGACTATGATGGCGATGAAACGGATTGGTTTGAGGTTAATCGACCTTGAACAAAATAATGCGCGTGAGCAGTATCGAATAATGATTCGATTCTACATTCATCTTTTAACGGTTTATCCTCCTCAAATTCAAAACCAAAATCCCCAATAGAATCAACACAATTCCGGCGATTTGATACAGGTCAACTTCTTCCTGTAACAACCAAACCGCCATTACAACAGAAACAGGGATTTCCAGTGAAACCAAAATGCTACCAACACCAATTCCAGTTAAGGGAAAGCCTTTGTTCAGGAAAATGGGTGGGATGATGGTGCCAAACAAAGCCAAATAAACGCCCCAAGGCCAAAATACTGACCATTGAAAATCTCCTTGTAGTTTCAATAGCGCGAAAATTGTGACTACGATCCAAGCGCCGGTCATCATCCAAGCGCTTCGAAAGGCATTGCTCAAACCCAAACCAACACGATTGGCAGTGTATAACGTAACGGTATATGAAAATGCACCGAGTATGCCCCATATCAATCCTCTTGGGTCAAGAGTAGAAAAATTATTGATGGCTCCCGTTGCGAAAAATGTTCCTATCAAAACTATGATTACTGCAATGATTTTTAATGTGTTAGGGAACTTTTTCTCAAGAATGGCTTCGAGTAAAACGCCCATCCAAACAGATTGCATCAAAAGCACAATACAGATGGAAACATCGATGGTTTGTACCGCAGAATAATAGAACAATCCAGTAAATCCCAAAGAAGTTCCAGCGAAAACTAATTTGTAGATTTGGGACCTGTTTGACAATTTATTATCTTGATTTGCAACTGGTTTTTTGGTCAACAGGGTAAGTAGCCAAAGCACAACAAATCCGACAGAAAATTGAGCGAAAGTTACCTCAGAAACATCGTAACCTTGGTGGTACGAAAGCTTGACGATTGTTGCCAAAACGCCGTAAGACGCTGCACCGAGCAACACAAATAGAATGCCTTTTATTTTCATTATTCAGGTGCTTCAAATTTGAAACCGATACCGTGTACATTGCTCACCACAACGCTTTCGTCGTCTGCTAGGTATTTTCTCAATTTGGTGACAAATACATCCAAACTGCGTCCAACAAAGTAGTCGTCCTGACCCCATACGGCGTTAAGAACCAACTCACGTGGCAATACTTGATTTCGGTGCTTGCAAAACATGTTCAATATTTCGGCTTCTTTTTTGGTCAGCTTGCGTACTTCATCACCCAAAGTCAAGGAATAATTGTCGAAATCGAAGTGGTATTTGCCAATTTTGAATTGACTTCCGCCGCGTGTTTCATCGAATTCAACGTTGACGCGTTTGAGCAAAGCCTTGACGCGATAAATCAATTCTTCTGTTGAAAATGGCTTCGTCAAATAGTCGTCACAACCCGCCTCAAAACCTTGTATTTTGTCCTCTGTTTCGGATTTCGCTGAGAGAAATAATATAGGAATTTCTTTGTTCACCTTTCGGATGTCTTTGGCAAGTGAAAAACCATCTTTTTTGGGCATCATCACATCCAGAACACAAATGTGGTAAACACTTTCGCTATATCTTTTAAACCCTTCCGCTCCATCTGTGGCTAAGGTGACATCAAAATTTTGTGCCTTAAGTTGGTCTGCAATCACAAACCCCAAATTCACGTCGTCTTCTACCAATAATATTTTTGCCTTCATATCTTATCCTTTATTGATGGGCAAGGTAATCGTAAAAGTGGTTCCTTGACCTAACTGTGATTTAACATTAATTTTTCCTTGGTGACTTTCGATGATCAGTTTCACGTAGTAAAGTCCTAATCCAAAACCTTTTACATTGTGCACGTTGCCGGTAGAAACGCGGTAGAATTTATCAAAAATCATCTTGATGTTTTCTTTTTTAATACCAATTCCATTGTCTTCAAAGGTAATTTGAATGGCGCTTCCGATATTGCGTGTTCGAATGGCAATTTTTGGCTCTTTATCACAATATTTAATAGCGTTGTCGAGTAAATTGTGAATCACATTGGAGATGTGCACCTCGTCAGCTTTCAATAGGGTATTCGCTGCTTGCAAATCCAATTCTATTGTGCCACCTGTTTCACTTTGGTTGAATTCAAAGATATCCGCTGCTTCCTGAATCAGTTCATCAACATCAAAAATCGAATAATTCAGTTTGATCTGCTCCTTGTCCATTTTGGCAATGTTCAATACGCGCTCAACCTGATTTTCAAGTCGTTTGTTTTCCTTGTAAATGATACTGGCATAGCGCTGCAAACGTTCTGGATCTTTAGAGAAATCTTCACGCAACAATGTTTCGCTTGAAAGTCCTATGGTAGAAATAGGTGTTTTCAATTCGTGGGTCATGTTGTTGATGAAGTCAGTTTTCACTTCACTCAAACGCTTTTGTTTGAAAATGATTGTGAGCGCGTATCCAAAAAAGAGCAGAATGAATCCAATAACGGCTAAAAGTGGGAGCCAATACGTGGTATCAGGTGCTTTAACTTCAGTCAGGCTTACTCTTCTAGATGGAAAATACACGATGAAATAATGTCCATCAAAATCTTTCACTTCAAAATCGAGAATGCCGCTCAATTCAAAAGCTACATCTGTTTGAACAAAACTTCCACTAATAAAATAAAGTGTGTTTCCAATAATCAAACTATCGCCATAACAATCATATATAGCGTATTGAAAGAGCTCTTTTATGCCCATTTCATAGAATTCACGCTTGATTAATTCTTCTAAGTAAACAGGATGAATGTTGTCATTTATTTGAACCTGAAAAGCATTATAGTCTCGCTGTTGAACGAATCCATACAAATCAGAGGGGTCATTAATTCTCTTGTGAAATGTTTCTACAACATTTGTCAATGCAAGATGCACACGTTCGTTGAATTGCACTACATTCAAACTATCTTGATAGCGCTGAAGCTCAAGTTTGCTGCGCTCAATTGAAATTGTGTTTCTTACCCAGAAAACCTGAATGAGCAAAACGCCAATTAAGGAAAAAAGTCCAAGAAGAATTACTGTGTTAAGGTTTTGTAAACGCACGAATTTGTTTTATTAATAAACGCAAAGATAAACGCAGTCGAGAAACAACAAAATAAAGTTAACCAGAATTTAACCCTCAGCTGATTTCAATTATCTCAGCCTGCTTTCAATCCAATCTAAAGCAGGATAGCCAAGTTGATCATTGCGCCAAACATGGATAACTGTATTATCTTTGATATACAGAAAAACAGGAATGACGTTTTCTTCAATATCGAAACCCATTTCAGGACGACTATTGCCAATTATTGGAACATCTTGTGCTTGTGATAATGCTCTAAAGTTCTTGAAATTCGTTCCATCATCATTGGGTAGATAAACTACGATGTCTACTTTGCCTCGTTTGTGAAGCACTTGGATTTTATCGCGAACAGCCTCAATACAAAATGGGCAGGATGGAGAGGCCACACAAACGAGACCTTCAAAATCGGATTTATAACTTAAAACATCTTGAAGAATTGCGTTGTCGTGATCATAATTAACGTGAACTCCCAACTTATTAAAATCACCTTGATATATGGGGTTTGAGGCAAAATAGGCACCTAAGGGGATTGTAAATGCTAAAAATGTCACCCAAAAACGCGGGTGCCCTCGAAGCGTTTTCCAACATTGCACAGCTGCTAATAGCGCAAACAAAGCAACCATAATCCAAATGGAAATGTAATGTACAGTCCACGGTAAACTTATGCTCAAACCGAAATCAAAAATCTGATTTGGAAATATAGATGGAACCAAGGCAACGATATAAAACAATTCTATTCGCATATTTATTTTGTTTGAACTTGTGTGGTTTGCAACGATGAAAAAGCGTCTAAACCGCCATCAAGATTTTCAACATTATTGAATCCCATGGAATGTAGGACTTTTGTCATTTTTGCACCACGAGCACCAGATTGGCAGTGGATTATAACCAAAATATCACGGGGTATTTCGTCCAATCGATTCAGGATTTCTCCCATGGGTATGTGGCGTCCACCAATGTTATGGTCTTGGTACTCATAATGTTCTCTGATGTCGATCAACAAATGTTTTTCTTCATTTATTTGAATGTTCAAAATTTGTTCGCAGTTCATGATAAAATTTTGTTCAAAAGTAGAGAAAATATTAATTTCGCATTGCTTAATTCCGAAAATCAGTAATGAAACTTAACCTACTTTTTCTAGTAACATTTGTTGTCTATATATCCAGTTTTTCACAAGGGAACTCTCTTTTCCTTAGTGGTATGACGAATTGGGTAAATGCAGGTAATATTAACGTGACGGGCTCAAATATTACAGTTGAAGCCATGATTCATATGACAGGTGTTTCTGACAACATTGTATCCAAGCATACAGATCCTACCAACACAAATTATCTCTTACGTCCGCAGTCTTTTGAAATAACTACCAGCACTGGTTATGCATTCTTATCAAATCCATTGGTATTGCAGCAAGGTGTAACTTATCATATTGCAGCAACATACAACGGATCAATGATGCGTTTTTACGTAAATGGATGTTTGACAGCAGAGCAACCTTGGTCTGGGACTTTGGTTACCAATTCATTTTCAACAGCTATTGGACAACAGTCCAACTGCCAATGTGAGCAGTTCACCGGCTTTTTAGACGAGGTTAGGATTTGGAATGTGGCAAGAACTGAATTGCAAATTAGGAATAACATGTATAATATAGCCAATCCAGCTTTGCAATTCAATTTGTTGGCGTATTTTAAATTTCAAAACAACTACAATAATTTGGCAAACTTTCCGCCTGCGGTTACTCAGGTGGGCACGCCTCAGCTCCAACCAATTCCATATCCATATCCAAGTGCTTTGGCTTTAAGTCACACCGGGTCGAATGTGATTTGCAATAACTCGCTTACAGGAGCAATAGATTTGGATGCCAGTGGGGGATATGAGCCCTATGAATATTCCATCGATGGGACTACTTTTCAATCTTCTCCAACATTTCCTGATTTGGCGTCTGGCACATACACGGTTTATGTGCGATCAAATCCCAATTGTGTGGCGAGTGCAACAAGAATCATACAAAATAAACCACCGATCAATTTGAATTTGAATGTTCAGAACATTTCATGTAATGGGCTTACTGATGGTTCAGCCAGCGTCAGTCCAACAGGAGGAAATGGACCTGCATTCTCTGTGGAATGGTCAAACGGGGCAACTGGGATTGCAATCTCAGGTTTAAGTCCAGGCTCTTATGCAGTAACCGTGCGTGACAGTTGCAGGATGGCTGGTAATGAATTGGTTGAAAATGGGCACTTTGAGCAAGGACCGGTTGGATTCACCTCAGATTACAACAACTGTATAAATTGCGTTGGAACAATTGGAGGTGAATTGTTTGAGAACCAGTTTGTTGTTGGTGTGAATGCCAATCACCATCACCAAGGTTTTCAAGGTGTAGGCCAGGGCGCAGCTGGTAATTTCATGATGGTGAATGGTAGTTCACAGTCCAATACCAACGTATGGTGTCAAACCATAAGTGTTGAGCCTAACACTTATTACGAGTTTTCAGCTTGGGTAGCTTCAATTTTTGCGCAATCTCCAGCTCAATTGCAGTTTCAAGCTAATGGAGTGCTTTTGGGACCTGTTTTCACAGCACCTTCCTCAGTAAATCTTTGGAACCAGTTTTTCTCGGTTTGGTTTTCTGGATCGAATACTGCGGTAACCATTTGTATCATTAATCAAAATACAGCAATAGCTGGAAACGATTTTGGCTTGGATAATATTTCATTTAAAGCTTGCTTGTCTTGTGAAGTGACAGAAGAATTTACTATTGCTGAACCAACGATTTTAACCGCAAGCGCCACTTCACAAAATGCTGTTTGTGGAACAAATACAGGTTCCATAAGTGTTACAGCCAATGGTGGAACTCCAAATTATACATACAGCATCGACGGAATCACTTTTTCTTCAAATAGCACTATCTCTAATCTAGCTCCTGGAAATTACTCGGTAACAGTTCAAGATGCCGGCAATTGTACTACATCGTTTTCAATAGAGGTAGTTGATAACCAAGATGTTACTGTTGACGCAGGTGATGACGTGAATGTCTGTGAAGGTCAGTTAGTCACTCTAAACGCAACGGGTTCGCCAGGCTTTGTTTGGTCGGATAATATTTCAAACAATGAGCCTTTTTTACCTAATTTTTCACAGTATTATTACGTCGAAGTCAATCTTGGTCCTGCGTGCTATGCAATCGATTCCGTTTTTATTAATATATGGCCACTACCGACTGTTTTTGCTGGTGATGATATTATTGTTTGTTCTGGCATTCCAATTGAACTGAATGCAAGTGGAGCGAACACTTACGTTTGGTCGAATGGTAGCTCAAATGGACAAGAATTTCTGCCAACTTTGGGATCAGTCATGCTTACAGTTATTGGAACAGACCTAAACGGGTGCTCAAATAGCGATCAATTAAACTTAACGGTGAATCAGTCACCCGAACTGAGCATGACTGCAAATCCAGTTTCAGGTTTTGTGCCGCTTAGTGTTGAATTTACAAATTCTACTATTGGTGCATTTAATTTCAATTTAACTTATGGTGAGGGAACTCCATTTCCTTGGACAACGACAACGAGTTCTTATACTTATAATGTAAATGGTCTTTATTGGGCTGTTTTGTCTGCAGAGGCCAATGGATGTGTAGGGTCAGATTCGATACTTATTAATGTGTTTAGTCCAATTTTTAATTTTGAGGTCCCGAATGTTTTTACTCCAGATGGTAATGATGTAAATCCTTATTTTCAGCTGACACAACCTTCAGGATTTGACCAATTGGAGAGATTTGAAATATTGATTTTTAACAGATGGGGGCAGTTGATACAAACATTTGATCAATATAATTTTCAATGGGATGGTAACGACTTTAACGATAATGCTGTTCCAGAAGGCGTTTATTTTTATAAGATTCATTATAAACTAATCGAAAGCCCAGAGGAAATTTTACATGGATTTGTACATGTGGTATTGAAGTGATCTTCAAAATAAGCCTTCCAGTCTTTTTTGTTTATTTGTATTTCTTCCATACACATAGATTAAATGTATTTGATCCATGTGGTATAACCAGATTTCCGATGTGATTTTTTTTTTGATTGAGGCTACAATCGAATACATGTATGTCCTCTGCCTCTTACAGTTGGTATTATCTATGCACAAGTAAACGTCAGAATGGGATTATTTAAACTTTTTTAAAATCTCAGATATGATATCACAATCGACAATTCCTTACATTTGCACCACTTCGAAACAAACTTCATGTCAACAATCAAAATAGGGATTATTAGAGAGGGTAAAACACCCCCAGACAAAAGAGTTCCGCTAACGCCCAATCAATGTGTTGAGTTACAAAAGCGCTTTCCTCATGTAAAAGTGTTGGTGCAGCCCAGTGAAATTCGAGCAATTCAAGATTCAGAATATGCGGATTTTGGTATCGAATTGTCTGCTGATATGTCACAGTGCGACATTTTAATCGGTGTTAAAGAAGTACCAATTCATGAGTTGATTCCTAACAAAACCTATTTGTTTTTCTCGCATACTTTCAAAAAGCAACCCTACAATCGTGATCTTTTGCGTGCTGTATTGAACAATAAAATTCGCTTGATTGATTATGAGGTTTTGAAGGATGCAGAAGGACAAAGATTAATCGGTTTCGGTCGATGGGCAGGTATTGTTGGGGTTTACAACAGTTTCTTGACCTATGGATTGAAAACAAAAACTTTCGACTTAAAACCAGCGCATCAATGCTTTGATAGGAAGGAGATGGAATCCGAATTGTCAAAAGTGAAATTGGCGAGCGATTTTAAACTTGTTCTTACAGGATGGGGCAGAGTTGGACTAGGCGCTCGTGAAGTATTGCAATTATTGCCAATCAAAGAAGTGAGTCCAGAAGATTTCTTGAACGAGAAATTCGATGAAGCCGTTTTTACGCAATTGGAAGTAGGGGATTACAACGCGCTGCCTGATGGCTCGCCTTTTGTGAAAGAGGACTTTTATCGTGATGCAACTGCTTATATCTCCACGTTTCCGAGATATTTGTCAGCAGCAGACATGTATATCGCTTGTCATTATTATTCAAATGACGCACCATTTTTAGCCACTAGAAATGATTTCAAAAACCCAAACATCAGCGTGAAAGTTGTTGGAGATGTTTCTGCTGATATTGATGGTCCCGTGGCTTGTACCATCCGCCCGTCGAAGATTAGTGATCCGATTTATGGTTACGACCCACAATCAGAATCAGAAGTTGATTATAGGTTTGACGGGGCTATTGCAGTTATGGCCATTGATAATTTACCTTGTGAATTGCCACGCGATGCCTCTGATGATTTTGGGAACATGCTCTTAAATAACGTCTTTCCTTTTCTTTTTGGTGGTGCAGACCCAACAGGCGTGATAGAACGCGCAACACAAACGGATTTAACAGGACAACTAACACCAAAATATACATATCTATCTGATTATGTGAATGGTGAAAACTCAATGGTTTAAGATGAAGTGGATTGGTGAACGCGTAAGTGTAGTGGATGGCAAGGATTTAACGACTATCGTAATCTATCCCCAACAAACAACTTGGAAAAGCATGTTGCTTTATGCTTGGTTTAGTATGTGGACAAGCATTGGTGTTTTGGTGGTTATGCAACTTTTTTATGATTACAAACGCGAGGAAAAGTTGATGCTTTTTGTGTTTTTGATGTTTTGGGTTTATTTCTTTGTGCGCATCGGTAGAGCCGTTATCTGGCAAGCAAGGGGCAAAGAACTTATGAAAATCAACGACCAAGCATTTGTGCTGAAACGATCCGTTTTTGGTTATGGTAAAGCCAAAGAATATTTCTTTGAAAACATCAAGAAAATCCGGGTTCACGAGCCCAAATCGAATAGCTTCGAAGAGTTTTTTCAGAATTCATATTTCGTTGTAGGTGGCGAAAGAATTGTATTTACCTATGCTGGCGATGACATCAAATTTGCTAGAAAACTCAACGAAAAAGATACAAAGCTGCTTTTTCAGTTCATCACCAAACAAATTGAGCAAAGGATGAGGAAGAGGTGAGCAACGCACATGCTTTAATTGGCATAAAATTTTATTATCCAATTCATATAAAATATAAATTTTGTAAATAGAATAGAATACCCATTTTTGCAGCCCAAAATGGAACTATGAATTTCGATTTACTCCTTGAAAACCTAACAAATCCTGCGCTCTTATTTTTTGTACTAGGTATCATTGCTGTTTCGGTAAAAAGTGACTTAGAAATCCCAGCAAATTCATCGCGTTTTATTTCACTTTATTTACTGTTTGCTATTGGTTTTAAAGGTGGGCAAGAGCTTTCTCATGAAGCTTTTACATCCGAAATTGCTCTGTCTATGCTTTTTGGCGTATTCTTATCTTGTGCAATTCCACTCTACACATTTTTTCTCCTAAAACGAAAACTCAGTGTTTTTGATGCAGGGGCAATTTCGGCTGCTTATGGTTCCGTGAGTGCCGTTACTTTTGTTACAGCTGCATCTTATTTGGAGTCGCAGCAGCTTGAATTGCACGGACACATGGTGGCCATAATGGCAATGATGGAATCTCCCGCGATTATTGTTGGATTATTACTCATATCAATTTTTAACAAAGACGAAACAGAAGTGATCAAAAAGCGAACTGCCATCAAGCATTCTTTCACAAACGGAAGCGTACTATTGATATTGGGGAGTTTAGTAATCGGTTTCCTCGCAAATGCCAAACAAGCAGAAGGAATAAAACCATTCACAAATGATTTGTTCAAAGGTTTCTTGGCTATTTTTCTCTTGGATATGGGTATCAACAGTGGTCGTCGCTTAAAAGCTTTCTTTTCTTTCGGCGTTTTCCCTTTTCTTTTCGCGGCCTTAATTCCTTTGATTAACGGAATTATAGTTGCGGTTGTAAGCGGTTTTGTGACAGATGATATTTCTAATCGTTTCATCTTTGCGATTTTGGCCGCCAGTGCATCCTATATTGCGGTGCCAGCAGCCATGAAAATTTCTGTTCCAAAAGCCAACTCAGGATTGTTTTTGCCTATGGCTTTGGCTATAACATTCCCCATCAACATCACTATTGGAATGCCTATTTATTTTTTGGTAGTGCAGAATACTTAAACGTATTGCAAACTACGAGCACTTCCCGCAAACGCCAATAACCACAAAGTTTGCGCTTTTGCTTGTATAGCCATTTGGCAAATTGATTACGGGCAATTCAGCATCGGCAATGCATTCGGTCTGTTCGCAGCTCTCACATTTAAAATGTACGTGCGCATGATTGTGATGTGCATCGTGTGTGTGCGTGTCGCAAGTGCCAACACACAAAGCATATTTTTCCAAGCCCGAATCGTCGTAAATGCGGTGAATCAATTGTGTTTCTTCGAAAGTGTGGAGTGTTCGGTAAAGCGTCACTTTGTCAATTTCATTGGAAAAAACAGCCATCAACTCTTTGATTGAAACAGCTGTTCCACTTTTTTCCTGAAATCGTCCCAAAACAGCCTGACGTGGCTTTGTTAATCGAAGTCCATGTTTTTTGAGAAGTTCAGTGCTGTTCATGCAGCAAATTTAGGGAAATAAGTTTTTGATATGTTTGGTTTTCTCTTATTTGTAGTCTTTCACTCATCCAAACAACAATTTTAATCAACAGCGATTCTCACATGATTTGGATTTCCTACATTTGCCACATGAACAAAAATGTGCTTGTTTTTATTTTCATTTTGTCGGGCTGCACAGCTTTCGGTCAACGCAACGTAACCAAAGATGTCATCAGCACTCCGATGGTTGGAATGCATTATGGTGCCATGATGCCAATGGCAGATTTGAAAGACCGCTACGGCTTTTTGAATCAGTTGGGCTTAACGGCAGGTTACAAGGACAAACAAAATTGGGTTTACGGCCTTGAAGGCAATTTTTATTTCGGAAACCGCGTGAATAATGATTCGATTTTTAAGTTCATGACCGATAATTTGGGTAATATTTCTGAGGCAGATGGACAGTTTGGTATTGTTGAAATTCTATCCCGCGGATTTAATATCAATGCTCATTTTGGTAAAATAATACCCATCTTGGGTTCAAATCCGAATTCTGGGTTGTATTTGAATTTCGGCGTGGGTTATACCTTGATGAAATACCGTATTCAAACTACTTATGACTTTATTCCAATCCTAGAAGCTGACAATCGAGATCTTTATGACCGCCAAACTACCGGTGTGTCCTTGAGTCAATTCGTGGGATATTCTCAACTCAGTGCCAATCGTTCTATTCATTTCTATCTTGGTGTTTACGCCAACCAAGGCTTTACGAGGTTTTCACGCTCCTGGTTTTACGACCAAGGCCCAGCCCCACAAGGGATTTTGCGCGATTTTCAAATTGGTCTGCGCGCAGGATGGTATGTGCCGATTTATAAACGAAAAGCGAAAACAATCTATTTCGACTGATGCACTTACTTTACAACATCGGCATTATTTTTTACGGTTTTTCGATCCGATTTGCCTCCTTGTTTAACGCCAAAGCCAAATTATGGGTTCAGGGCAGAAGGTTTTGGCGTTCAGACTTGAAGCTGATTGCCCCGAAAATTGAAAACGGTTTTTGGTTTCATTGTGCTTCTTTAGGAGAGTTTGAACAAGGTCGTCCGCTCATGGAGGCGCTGAAAAAACAATATCCCAACACACCATTAATCGTCACGTTTTTTAGTCCAAGTGGCTATGAAATTCGTAAAAAATATGCCTTAGCGGATTATGTGTGTTATTTGCCATTGGATACGCCAGGAAATGCGCGTTTTTTCGTGAACTTGCTCAAACCAAAAGCTGTATTTTTTGTCAAATATGAGTTTTGGACAAATTTCTTGAAACAGGTGAAGTTACGCCGCCGCCCCTTGTATTTGATTTCTGGCAATTTCAGAAGCGATCAACGGTTTTTCACAAAAAAGAATCCTTTTTATAGATTGGCATTGCGATGTTTTTCTCATTTCTTTGTGCAAAATGAATGCAGCGAAGACTTGTTGCAAGGTATTGGTTTTAAAAACGTTAGTGTTTGTGGAGACACACGTTTTGATAGGGTGCATGAAAATGCAAAATGCGTGAAGCAGAATGATGTGCTTCAGGATTTTATCAATGGCGAAGATGTTTTTATTTTGGGTAGCACATGGCCTGTTGAACATCAAATGATTTTGCCTAAAATCAACGATGGCACTATCAAAGAAAAGGTGATTATCGCACCGCATGAGGTTGATTCCAAAAGCATCAAGGAAATTGAAGCTGCTTTGTCAGTTCCTAATTTCAGGTATTCTCACCACGATGAATACAAAACTTTGGCGCACAAACGCGTGTTGATTCTCGATGGTATAGGGATGCTTGCAAACGTTTATGCAGTTGGGCATTCGGCTTATGTTGGCGGCGCTTTTGGTAAAGGACTGCATAATATCCTTGAACCTGCTGTTTTCGGATTGCCTGTGATTTTTGGTCCGCATTATGAAAAATTCCCCGAAGGACAAGAGTTTATCGATGCTGGAATTGGGTTCTCAGTGAAAAATGTTGATGAATTTTTGGAGAAGAAAAATTTTATTGCAGAAAATCATGGTGGACTAAAAAATGCTACTTTGGCTTTCATGAAGAGAAAAACTGGAGCTACTAAATTGATTATTAATCGTTTGGCTCAGGATTTGGAAATGTACCTTTCAGTGTAGCATTTATGTTCAGCGCCTCGAATTCCAATTTCAAAGGATTGTAGAGGTAAATCCGCATTTCTTTCGTCAATGCAGGGATTTCTGCAATTGGGAGATAAAAATTTGTCGATCTACCTAAATTCCAATTACTGCTGAATCTGTTGATCGGGTAGTACCGCGCATGTAGATAAGCGCCAGCTTCGTCAAAAAACTGAACGACCAAATTCCAAGAGGCTGTCTTGCTTTTTTTCTGACAGGATAAGGTTCCGCTGAGCAAAAATTTCGTTGGATTGTGCCCCTTATAAACAAAGCTGAACATATTGACAAATTCGGAATCGCTGTTT
>DIUF01000058.1 GCA_002422285.1 Flavobacteriales bacterium UBA6165
TCTTTGATGAAGCCAAACACCCGCAAGCGCTGACTTTCTCTGTAATGCACAGTTTTTATCGGCTTACGACCCGGTGGCAATTCATCAATCACAGAAACATCCAAGTCGCCATAAAAAGATAGCGCCAAAGTTCGAGGAATGGGTGTCGCTGTCATCACCAAAATATGAGGCGGCATCGTATTTTTCTTGTACAATTTTGCTCGTTGCGCCACACCAAATCTGTGTTGTTCGTCGATTACGGCATACCCCAAATTTTTAAACTTCACTTTTGGTTCGATGATGGCGTGTGTGCCTACCAAAATTTGCACGGTTCCATCTTCCAAACCTGCGTGAATTTCTCGGCGCTCGGCTGTTTTTGTACTTCCTGTTAAGAGCCGAATTTGAATATCTGTTTTTTGCAAAACTTCCGAAAGCGATTGAAAATGCTGCTGCGCCAAAATTTCTGTGGGCGCCATTAGCGTTGCTTGGTATCCATTTCCAACGGCAATCAACATGGTGAGTAGGGCAACCATCGTTTTTCCACTGCCCACATCGCCTTGCAGCAAACGATTCATCTGTGAACCCGTGAAAAAATCGGCACGAATTTCTTTGACTACGCGTTTTTGGGCCCCTGTGAGTTCAAAGGGCAAATGATTTTCATAAAAATCGAGAAACACATCGCCCACGCTATCAAACACAAAACTTTTGATTTTAGCCTTGCCAATTTGCTTGCGCAGAATCAGTTCCATTTGTAGAAAAAACAATTCTTCATATTTCAATCTGCGTCGAGCAGCCTGAGCCCAATCGTGGTTCTTCGGATAATGGATCTGGCGAATGGCATCGTTTCTGGAAAGCAATTGATTTTCTTGAAGAAGTTTGTTTGGAAAAACTTCTGGAAAAACATAGCCTTGAATTTGCTCCAATAAATTCTCGACCAGTTTGGCAATTCCTTTGGCATGCAATCCTTTTGCCGATGCTTTTTCTGTGCTTGGATAAACGGGAATCAGTTGTTTGGATAAAGTCGGATTTTCCACCACATATTCCAATTCAGGATGCGGAATATTCCAAGACGCTCCATAATATTTCGGTTTTCCATAAACCAGAACCGGTTTGTTTGGATATAAATTTCCTTCTACATAATTGATTCCCGCAAACCAAGTGAGTTCAATGCTTCCTGTTTCATCCGCAAAAACAGCCGAAAGTCGTTTGTTTCTGCCCATTCCAGATTTTTTGATGCTGCGAATTGTTCCCTTCAATTGCACATAGCCATCAATTTCTGGAATTTGACGCACCGTGTTAATCTCCGACTTATCAATATAACGGAAGGGGAAATAATGCAACAAATCGCGGAAAGTGAAAATGCGAAGTTCTTTGTTTAAGAGTTCACCCCTTTGCGGACCAACGCCTTTCAAAAATTCTATGGGACTATCGAGGACGTCTTTCATAGATTACATCGCTTTGAAAGTCATAGTAAAGCATAAACCACCAGAACTTATGTTTTCAGCTTTAATTTCGCCGTGCATGGCACGAACCAGCTCTTTAACAATATATAAGCCCAGACCAACCCCTTTCGAACTGCGTGTTTCTTCATGACCCAGACGTGCAAATCGTTGGAAAATGATATCCAATTTTTCAGCTGGAACACCAGGACCGTTGTCTTCAAAAATTACTTTGAGTTGCTTTTCATTTCCAGAGCATTGAACCGAAATTCTTGGGAAATCACCAGCGTATTTTAATGAATTGTCTATCAAATTTGAAAGGATAGAATGGAAAGCATTTTTATCCAAGTTGAAATTCAAATTTTCTGGACACGATGTTTCAATTTCGCAAGCATTTTGCATGCGCGCTGCATTCAAAGCGGTGTCAATGGCTTGCTTGATGTTTATGGATTCTTTGTGCAATTGAAAAGTTCGATTTTCCAATTGAGAAACGGAAAGAATATTGTCGATGATTTGTTGCAAGCGCTCGTTTTCAGTGAGGGCATTTGTGGCTATTTCATTGCGTTTATCTTCATCGAGTTGATGTCTTTTTAGCGTTTGAAGATAGAGTTTCACAGATGCAATTGGAGTTTTCAATTCATGGGTCACAGCCAAAAGAAAATTTTTCTGCTGCCTTGAAAGTTCAATGTCTTTCAAAATGGATTTTCTGATTTGAAAAATGGCAAAAACCACGATGCTAAAAAACACGACGCCTTCACCCAGAATCATCCAAGTACGTTTTCGGATGTAGTCGGGCTCATCGTTGAGTAAACTTGTCAAGTCAATAATATGATAGGCCCACCATGCAAATTGAAGCAGGACATAAAAGGCTAGGAGATAAACGAAAAGTGCGGTTTGGCGTCTCATGTTGCAAAAGTAATGAATCTGTTGATGTTTCGAAATGACAGCAAGGAAATGGTGAATGTTAAAAATTTAAATAAAAAAAATCATGAATACTAAAATTGATACTTTTGCGCCCAAAATTTTATAAAAATGAGGAATATAAACATTTTAGTAGCAGCTTTTTTAATGGCTGTGAATGGGATTCAGGCGCAAGACACTTCTGCTGTAAAATCACCATGGAAGTTAGAATCGGTATATGGCTTTAATGCCACGCAATCATCATTCGTGAATTGGGTTGGTGGTGGACGCAACAACGTTTCTGCTTTGGCTTTTGTTCATGGGACAGCCAACTATAAAAAAGGTACTTCAAATTGGAATACCGAATTACGTTTGGCATTGGGAGGCGTCCAGTTTTTTGATGAAGCGAGAATCCAAAAAACTGATGACATCATTAATTTGGCAACTAAGTATGGATATGAGTTTAAAGAAACATGGTTTTTTACTGCTTTAGGCGATTTTCGAACCCAATTCATGGACGGTTTTGTTAATCCAATAGACACATTACCTGCATCTCGTTTCATGGCGCCAGCATTTTCGATTTTCGCCTTGGGAATTGACTACAAACCAAGTAAAGATTTCTCTATTCTTATGGCCCCAGCAACTGGAAAGTTTACTTTTGTGAACGACCAACGTCTCTCTGATTTAGGTGCGTTTGGTGTCACCCTTGGCACACGTTTTCGTCCTGAGCTAGGAGCTTACGTAAAGTTTCGTTGGAGAAAGGATTTGATGAAGAATATTGAAATGGTGACACGTGCCGAATTTTTCTCGAATTATCTAGATCGTCCACAAAATGTAGATGTGAATATCGAGGCTATGTTCACCTTTAAGGTGAATGATTGGTTTTCTGCAATGCTTCAGGTCAATTTATTATACGACCATGATATAAGAATCCCAATTAAAGACGCCAATGGAAATGTTTATCAGGCACCCCGTACACAATTCAGACAAATTATGGGGATTGGATTGCAATACAGAATTGCGAATTATAAAAAGTAGGTTGAATATTAATATATAGCTGTATCCTTTTTGATTTTTGTGAGTGGTTATTTTTACAATTCATGATTTTTAAATTTTCTTTCAACCTCAGTTTATTCAATTTATTGAATAGTTCAGTTTCTGTTTATCGGAGTTTTTGATATTAATATCTAGTTTTTTTGTCATATTCAATAAATTAACTACTTTTGCACCCCGAAATTTTATTAATTAATTATTTGATTTTATGAACAATTACGAAACTGTTTTCATTTTAACTCCCGTTTTGTCCGCTGAGCAGACAAAGGAAGCAGTAAAAAAGTTCGAAGATTTGATCACTTCTATGGGTGGTTCAATTGTGCATTCTGAAGATTGGGGGCTGAAAAAATTGGCTTACCCTATTCAGAAAAAAAGCACAGGCTTCTATTTTTTACTGGATTTCAAACTAGAAGGCACATCTTTGGCTAAGTTTGAAACTGAATTAAAGCGTGATGAACGAATCATGCGATTTTTAACTGTAAAAATGGATAAAGACCATTTGGCGTTCTCTGAAAAGAGAAGAACAAAAGCGTCTGGCGCTGTTGAAGCTTAATCCTAGAAGTATTAAATTTTAAAAAATTAGAAAAATGGCAGACGAAATTAGATATTTAACGCCGATCAACATTGACATCAAAAAGGACAAATATTGTCGTTTTAAAAAAAGTGGCATCAAGTATGTTGACTACAAGGATCCTGATTTCCTTTTGAAGTTTGTAAACGAGCAAGGTAAAATTTTGCCTAGACGAATTACAGGTACTTCTTCTAAATTTCAGAAAAAAGTAAATAAAGCTATTAAAAGAGCACGACATTTGGCGATTCTTCCATATGTTGGAGATATGCTTAAATAGTTGAATTCTTAAAAAGTTAGAAACATGGAATTGATATTGATAAAAAATGTAGATAGCCTTGGATATAAGGATGAATTGGTTACAGTAAAGCCAGGATATGGTCGTAACTTCTTAATCCCACAGGGCTATGCAAAATTGGCTACTCCTTCTGCGAAAAAAGCTCATGCTGAAATTTTGAAGCAACGCTCGCACAAAGAGGCTAAAATTAAAGATGAAGCAGTTGAATTGGCTGCTAAGTTGCAAGGTGTGACTATTAAAATTGGCGCAAAGGCAAGCGAAAGCGGCCGTATCTTTGGTTCAATCAATACCATCCAATTGGCTGAAGCCTTGAAAGAGCAAGGTATTGAAATTGATAGAAGATCTTTAAAAATTAAGGATGAGCCAATTCGCGATGCGGGCACTTATACTGCCGAGGCAAATCTTCATAAAGAGGTTAGACCTTCCTTCCAATTTGAAGTAGTAGGAGAATAATCCTGAGCTTAATATTTTAGGAGCCATTGGTATATTGCCAATGGCTTTTTTTATGTGCTTAATTTCAATGATTAATGTCTTGAATTGGATTAGGAAGTTGTCAATCTTGGCATCTTTTGACTATTTTTGTCGCTCAAAATCAACTAGAAAACTTTTTAGCATGGTTTTTGGCATTAGCAAACGAAACGTCCGTATTATGAATGGTATAAAAATATTTTTCTTCCTTGTGCTTTGCTCGATAGGTTTTTATTCAAATAGTAAAGCCCAATCAAATCCAATTGTTAGTTCTGTGGAATGGGGGCAGCAAAGTGTAACGCTGAGCCCTGATAACGCTATAAAATCTGCTTTTTTTCAGTATGATTTTCTTAGCGATTATGGTATGGAAAATTGTGCATGGGTGCTCTTGACAGCCTCTTATGATGGAATTGTTAGTCTTTCAGCCCCTGCGAATAAAGATGCTTATGAAATTGCTTTGTTTCGTGCAGAGATTGGTGATTTTGAAAAGGAGCTTAGATCAGAAGGCGCATTTCTACTAGGTGCTCAAAAAGTAGCAGCAGGAAAGCCCCTCAATTTGGATTTAAATACCAATGCGGATGAATTCGAGTCATCACTGTTTCAGATCTTAAAAGGTCAAAGTGTTTTGGTTTATATTAATTCTACAAAAGGAAAATTGATTAATTTTAATATTGAATTAAAACGATCCAACAGCTTAGAAGCTCGTAAGGCATTAGTTCCATTCGAATACCGTAAAACTCCTGCCTCGAAGTCTTTAAAAATAGTGGTTCGAGACGCGGTGACAGGTCTACCCATCAAAGCTCGAATCAATGTCCAAGGTTTGAAAGGTATAGACAATGTTTACAACGCATCTGATTTTACCTTTGATTTGGTTACATCAAAAGCAGCTTCAATTTCTTGCGATGCTCAAGGATACTATACGCGTGATGTTGAGTTGAAATTGGTGCCTGGCGTAGACAATGTTGTAACCATAAAATTGAGCCCGTTTTCATCGGATGTTAATATGCGCTTAGATGGTGTTCAATTCAAAGAAGGTTCAGCAGATCCGTTGCCTAGTGCTTATCAGGAGTTGAATAAATTGGTTGATTTTATGTTATCAAATCCTAAAATCTCCATTGAAATTCAAGGGCATGTGAATGCACCCAACAATGAGAGCAGAGCTGCTCAGAAGCTGTCTGAGAAAAGAGCAAAATTCGTCTATGATTACCTCGTGTCTAAAGGAATTGATTCTAAGCGCATGACCTATGTGGGTTACGGCAATTCTGCTATGATTTTTCAAAACCCTAAAAATGAGGAAGAGGAAAAAGCAAATAGAAGGGTTGAAATCAAAATTTTAGATTAGTGACTTACATACTGCACATTGAGACTAGCACAAAGGTTTGTTCTGTTGCTTTGTCGTGTAATGGAAAATGTATAGATTTTGTTACTGAAAGCTCCCTCGATTTTGTCCATAGCGAAAGACTCAATGTGTTAATTCTGGATTTACTGACTCGCAATGGTGTGGATATTAAAATACTTGCAGCAGTATCTGTAAGTTCTGGCCCTGGAAGTTACACCGGTTTGAGAATAGGTGTTTCTACAGCAAAGGGCTTGTGCTATGCCTTGTCTATTCCATTGATTGAAATTGATTCATTGAGCGCCTTAGCCGGATTGATAAAACGTCAAAATACATTCGTTGAATCAGTTATTTTAAGCATGATAGACGCCCGACGCATGGAAGCTTATACAGCGCTTTTTGATGCCAATTATTATCCAATTAAACCTGTTTCTGCAGATGTTTTTGATGTATCTTACTTGGCAGAAATATCAGAGCATAAGCAGATTGTACTCGTCGGTGATGCTCAAGATAAATGCAGGAGTCTTTGGGCAGAACGGAAAAATTTTCATTTTTCTAACCTTAAAGCAGATGCCCGTGGTCAAATTGAATTGACTTATGATAAGTTTCGAAAAGAGGATTTTGTAGATTTGGTATATTTCGAGCCCCAGTATTTTAAAGATTTTCAACCAGGTGTGAAAGCGAAATGATTTCTGGCTAATACCCAAATCTATCGCTGAGCGCATACATTTTTCCTGGAAGTGTTTTCAAAAAACCAGCGATTTCCATTGTAAGCAAAACGCTGCTTAGCTGGCCAAGTGGTATTTGATGCACAACACTAAGTACGTCCAAAGACGCTTGTTTTTTGTCCTTAATAAAACTGAATACTGCCCTCTGTTGATCGTCGAGTTCTTGTAAAAAATCCATTTGTTTGGCTCTTGTCGGCTTTGAGCTTTGCCAGTTCATCGTTTCAAAAAAATCCTCTACGCCAGAAAACACATGTGCTTTATTGTTACCAATTATTTTGTGACAACCTCTCGAATATTTTGAATAAATCGGACCTGGAACAGCGAAAACATCCTTTCCATAATCATTGGCCAAGTTACATGTGATTAATGACCCACCTTGAACATCGCTTTCTACAACAATCAAGGCGTCAACCATGCCGGCCACAATTCTATTTCTCATAGGAAAATTACAGGCATCAGGTTTTGTTCCATTTGGGAATTCCGTTAATAAACCTCCATTCAACATCATTTCCTCAGCTAGTTTTTTATGCTGATAAGGATAGACCAAATCCAGTCCATGTCCCAGTAAACCAATAGTAGGAACCCCTGTTTGAACACAAGATTTGTGAGCCACACCGTCAATGCCCATTGCTAATCCAGAAATTACCGTTACGTCTTTTTCCTTAAGTGAAGTAATAATGTCTTCAGTGACCTGTTTGCCGTAGTGGGTGGCATTTCTGGTGCCAACGATTCCCAACGTTCTTATTGAGTTGGCTTGAGTGTTTCCTTTTCCGAAAAGTAGAATGGGCGCGTCATCAATTTGCTTCAAACGACGCGGATAATCGTCATCTAAATAATGATAAATGTGTTGGGAGTCGTTCATGGCTGTTTGCATAATCCGCTCTGCATCTGCAACGACTTGATGAAGGTTTGATTGACTCAACTTATGATTAGCTAAACCAACTAATTTTCGAAGATTTTTAGGTTTCTCCTTAAAAAATGCTTCAGCCGAGCCAAGATTAGCGATAATTTGTTTTGCTCTTATGCAGCCAATATTTGGCACCAAGGAAAGAGCGAGAGCGTATAGAGATTCTTCTGCTTTCACGGGAGTAGTAATAAAAATTAGGTGCACAAATGTACTTTTTTTCCGAAAAAATTGTTGTTTTTTTGAAAATTTTCTAATCATTTTTTTCAACACACTATCTTTGCACAATGGCTGGCATTTACCTACACATCCCTTTTTGTAAGCAGAAATGCACGTATTGTGATTTTCATTTTTCTACGACTTTCGAGTCTTATCGAAAAAGTATGATTGACGCGATGTGTTCCGAAATTCGCATAAGAATGAAAGATTTTGAAGGATATGTAGGCATCAAAACGATTTATCTTGGAGGGGGAACTCCGAGTTTGTTGAATCAAATCGAATTGACTCAAATAGTTAGTACTCTCCAAGAAAATATTGAGTTTAACGAAGTTTTGGAGTTTACACTTGAGGCCAACCCTGATGATATTACTGAAGAGCGTTTGTTATTCTGGAAATCATTGGGCGCGAATCGATTGAGTATTGGCATTCAGTCGTTTGAGGATGAAGATTTGAAATGGATGAATCGAGCGCACAAGG
This sequence comes from Flavobacteriales bacterium UBA6165, assembly GCA_002422285.1. Lineage (GTDB taxonomy): Bacteria > Bacteroidota > Bacteroidia > Flavobacteriales_D > Crocinitomicaceae > UBA6165. The sequence continues at coordinate 8,370 of DIUF01000058.1, forward strand.
CAAACGATTCTTTGAATGCCATACTTTTAGCACAAAAGCATGGTTTTCAAAACCTGACCATTGATCTCATGTATGGTTTGCCGAATCAGGACTTGGAACGCTGGAATACGCAATTAGAAACAGTTTTGAAATTGAATGTGCCTCATATTTCATCATATTGTTTGACCGTTGAAGAGCGAACAGCTTTGAAAAAGTTTGTGGATAACAAACAATTGACAATTCCTGATGAGGAATTGGTTGCTCAACAATTTGATTTGTTGGTGAGCACCTTCGAGGAGCATGGTTATGAGCATTATGAAATCTCGAATTTTGCAAAGCCTAATGCCTATGCCATTCACAATTCCAATTATTGGAAAGGTGAGCATTATCTTGGTATCGGCCCATCGGCACATGGCTTCAATGGGTCAGAACGGTACTGGAATGTGGCCAACAACACATCATACATCAAATCGATTCTACAGGGTGTGTTACCTCAAACCAAAGAGATTTTAACGCCTCAAAATCAATTTAACGAACAAATTCTAACTGGATTACGAACGAAATGGGGTGTTGATTTGGATAAGCTAAAGTCTATTCTTCCATTAGATGAAAAATTTCAGAGTCGGATAGAATTTATGAAATCAACCGGTGTCTTGGAATGGGTAGACAAGCATTTTAGATTAACTAAACAAGCCAAACTTCAAGCCGATTTTTGGGCTTCTGAGTTGTTTGTTTAGCTCAAATTCTCAAGAGTGACGAGGCCCATGAGTGCTGTCATTCATTTCGGCTGCATGTTAAAAATTTTGTAAATCACAATTAAGCCAAATTGATAACTTAGAATTCGCTATTTTTGTCGAATAAATTAAAACAAATTGCAATGATATTAGGTGTTTTTGGACCTTGGCAAGTTATACTTATTGTGGCTATTGTACTCTTGTTGTTTGGTGGTAAGAAAATTCCTGAACTGATGAAGGGTTTAGGTAAAGGCGTAAAAGAATTTAAAGACGCTACCAAAGGCAACGAAGAGGAAAAGTCAACAAACGAGTAATAATTCAATTAACCCCGAATGGGGTTTAATTTTTGTATGCATATGCGTCGAATTCTCAGCGTACTTGTTGGTTTTGTAATTTCCTCGATGGTTTGGTCACAGCATAACATAAGTGGCCCAGCTGTTGTCTACGAGGATTCTACGTCCACTTCATGTTTTTTGGATGAGTTTGAAGCCAATATGAGACAATTTTATTTGCAGTATGCGAGTTTAGATGAATACGAACAAATTCGCCGACAGCTGAATTACGAGCCTGCGCATATTCCGAGTTTCACTACCAAAGAATATTGCCAACGTTTGATGAAGATGAATGAATACTCTGAATATCCATTTGATTGTCATCCTACTGTAATTGCTGCAATTGAAGATTTTGGTATGCGTAGGCGCAGCACTATTAAGATTGCACTTGGCCGCTCTAAGTTGTATTTCGACATGTTTGAAACAATCTTGGATAAGCATGGCCTTCCTCTTGAATTGAAATACTTAGCAGTTGTCGAGAGTATGTTGCTTCCCAAAGCGAAGTCTAGAGCAGGAGCATTAGGGCTTTGGCAGTTTATGTATGGCACTGGTAAAATGTTTGGCTTGGTCGAGAATTCTTTCTTAGATGAACGTATGGACCCTATCAAGGCAACGGAGGCAGCGTGCATGTATCTCAAAAAGTTATATAGTATTTATAACGATTGGAATTTGGCTTTAGCTGCTTATAACGCGGGTCCTGGAAACGTGAATAAAGCTATCAGACGTGCCGAAGGTCGTTCAACTTATTGGGAAGTGCGACCATTTCTGCCCAAGGAAACTCAAGATTATGTTCCTAGATTTATGGCTATTGCCTATCTTATGGAACATCATGCGATACACAATATTGTGCCTGCAGATGCGAAATTCACATTTTATGATGTAGATACAGTCTGTTTGCGAAAAGGTGTTCAAATGCAACGCGTTGAAGCTTTAGTAGGTATTCCAGTACAAGAAATTCAGATGTTGAATCCGGTATATAAAGGGACATACATCCCAAAGACCGAACCGCATCAGTGCATCACCTTGCCTTTAGAAAAAATCGCCTTATTTATTGAATACGAGGAAGATATATATAGGTCTGACAATATTTTTCTCAATGATTCGGAAGCGCTTACAGATAGTTTAGACCTCGTGAACACTAGCGATGTGGTTTATGAAGTCAAATTTCGCTATCACAAAGTGAAAAAGGGGGAAACGTTGACATCTGTTGCAAAAAAATACGGAACGACGAAATCCGAAATCATGAAGTTAAATGGGATGAGGTCCGAAAAATTGACGGTGGGTAAAACTATTAAAGTGGAAAGGACGAGTGTTCCAGTAGCAATTCCTCAGACACCTCAAACGAATCCTGAAATTCCAACTGACAACGCTTCTGTTCAAATAGATAGTCCTGCGCAAGTTGAATTGAAAACTTTGAGGCATACCGTTAAATCCGGCGAAACGCTTTACGCCATTGCCCAAATTTATAAAGTTACCGTTGATGAAATAGTCAAGTGGAATAATTTGCCTTCTACGAATGTTTATGTCGGTCAGGTTTTGGTAATTTATACTGGAGATAAAAATGCAGTGGCGAACAATTCGAATGCCAACAACAATGCTGCCAGCCAGAGTGCTCCCGCCAAGAAGTATCATACTGTTCAATCGGGTCAAACTTTAGGTGCTATCGCTAAAAAACACGGCACGACTGTTGCAGCGATTGAGAAGCTTAATCCAGGTATTAAACCGAATAGTTTGAAGGTTGGGCAAAAAGTGAGAGTAAAATAATTCGAAGCATTATGATTAAATTTTTGCCTTTCGCCGTTGTTGTTTTGACATTGGCCTCCTGTTCTGAATTCAATAAAAGACGCAACAATGAAACTTGGGCCACTGGTAAACCGGGTCAGGTTTTAGTGGTTTGTACAGATGAGCTTTGGCAATCCTCTGAGTTAGATTCTTTCTTCTTTGAAATCTCCCCTGCGGAGGCGCCTTATTATCCTTTTGAATATGCCTTTAAATTCAATCAGAAGAATGTGGCTGGATTTAATTCGAATTATAAGTCCACAAGAAATATCCTTATTATCGAGAAGCACGATGAAGCCGAATATACCCCTGTTAAGGTTAACATCCTTCGAAATAAATGGGTCAAAGGTCAGGTGGTTGTTGAGGTGTTTTTTAATAATGTTAAAGACATAAACAAAATTTCAAAAGCGGATTTAAATGCCATTACACAAGCTTTTGAAGAAGCTGAGATAGATCGATACGTAAAACATTTTAATAGTAAATCCAATGCGTCGGTGAAGTCTATTCTTCAAGCGAAATATGGCTTGACTTTCGATTTCCCTGTTGGTGTTGATGTGTTAAATGATGTAGATGATTTTATGCGTTTCGATATTCCCGACCGTTCGCGTGAAATGCCCTTGGATGGTGGAGCTGATGTGCAAACCTCTAAGGCAAATTTTATTCTGAGCAGTGTTCTGATTTGGCAACAGGATTACACCATGCCAGAGCAATTGACCATGATGAACTTGTTAGATTTTCAAGACACCATACTCAAAAAATATGCCCCTCATGAGAAAAAAGGAGCTTATTTGGCAACTGAATATGATACCCTTGTTTACCCAATTTCTCAAACGCTGCCTATCAATGGAGTAGATATGGTTGAAATAAAAGGGCAATACCGCATTCGTGGTCGCAGCGATGTATTTATGGGCGGACCTTTTGTGAGTTATTCTTTTGTGAATCCGAAAACGAACAAAATTGTTACAGTTTTTGGTATGGTTCACGGCCCTAGTGAGCCTTTGTTGACTTATATCCGCGAACACAAAGCACTTGTACGAACACTTAAGATTTAGTTTTGTTATCTTCGCAGGGTCAATAATTGTTCGATGTCTCACACCCCAATTTCTGTTGTCATTATCACCTTCAACGAGGAGCGTAATATTGCACGCTGCTTGGCTTCGGTTAAAGATATCGCTGACGACATCGTGGTTGTCGATTCCTTTTCCACAGATAGAACGAAAGAAATTTGTCTTGAACATGGCGCTCGATTTGTTGAACATGCTTTTGAAGGTCATATTGAGCAAAAAAACTGGGCAATTACGCAAGCCAAGTTTCCACATGTTTTGTCTTTAGATGCTGATGAAGCTTTGGATGAACAACTGAAACAATCCATTTTAGCGGTGAAAGAGAATTTCAATCAAGCCGGATATACCATGAACCGCTTGACCAATTATTGTGGACATTGGGTGCGCCATTGTGGTTGGTATCCCGATACTAAATTGAGGCTTTGGGATTCGCGTTGTGGTGCTTGGGGAGGAGACAATCCGCATGATAAATATGAATTGCACACCCGACAAAATGAAATTGCGCATCTGAAAGGTGATATTTTGCATTACAGTTATTACACGCTGGATGACCACTACAAACAAGTGGAATATTTCACCACAATTTTGGCTAAAGCGCAACACAAACGCGGTAAAAAAGCACCAGTAATCATGTTGTTTTTGAGTCCAATTGTGAAATTCATCAAAGATTATTGCATCAAACTCGGATTTTTAGACGGCAAAATGGGTTTTAGGATTTGTCGTATTTCAGCCTATGCCACCTATTTGAAATATAAGAAGTTGAGGGCGTTGAATAAAACTGGTCAACTATGATTGGAATTGATTTGAACAAGCAAACCATCCTTATTTCCCGTACCGACAGCATCGGAGATGTTTGTTTGACCCTGCCCATTTGTGCTGCTTTAAAACAAAAATTCCCATCGGCGCGTATTGTGTTTTTAGGAAAATCATATACCCAAGCCATCATTGAAAGTTGTCCTGCAGTGGATGAATTTTTGAATTGGGATGCATGGAACAAACTTTCTGATGAAGCTTTGACACAAAGTTTCATAGAAGCAAATCTGGATACCATTCTTCACGTTTTCCCGAATAAGCGTATCGCCAAAGCAGCGTGGAAAGCCAAAGTTCCGCAGCGTATCGGTACAAGTCATCGCTTATTTCATTGGTTTACTTGCAATCAAAAAGTGAATTTTACCAGAAAACGTTCTCCACTTCATGAGGCTCAACTCAATTTCGAATTGCTGAAACCGTTTGATATTCCAGTTCCAGAATTAGACATGCTAAAATCCATTCACTTGCTTCATGTTGAGGGCGAACTACCACATTTTTTAAAGAACCAATTACGGTTGTCTAAAACAGTTATCTTGCATCCTAAATCTCAAGGCAGCGCTGTAGAATGGGGTCTGGACAATTTCTTGAAACTCGCCCACGAACTCCTAAATTTGGATTATCAGGTTATTTTTACAGGAACAGAATCCGAGGGGCTTCAATTCCGTGAACGTTTGCCAGAGCATCCCAATTTGATTGACACAACGGGTAGATTGACCTTACACGAATTGATTGTTCTCATCGCCAATTGTGAAACCTTGGTGGCTGCCTCCACAGGTCCTCTGCACATTGCAGGTTTGTTGGATAAAAAAGCCATCGGATTATTTTCTCCCCGCCGACCTATTCATCCCGGTCGCTGGATGCCACTGGGCACAAAAAGTCAGGCCTTGGTGTATGACGAAAATTGCCAGAAGTGTAGCAAAGGTGAGTTTTGTAAGTGTATTGAGGAGATTGGAGTGGAGAGAGTAGTGGAGGTACTCAAATAGCCAAAATCAATTTTGAATCTACGCAATATTCGTAAACACCTGCTGGATATCGTCGTCGTCTTCGATTTTATCGAGGAGTTTTTCGATGTCGGTGAGTTGGTCGTCGCTGAATTCAACTGGTGATGTGGCGATGCGTTGTAGGTTTGATTTTGCCACTTCTATACCTTTGTCTTCTAATGCTTTCGCAAGCGTACCGAAATCTGTGTAGTCGCCATAAACAAAGACTTGATCTTCTATTTGTTCGATAGATTCTAGTCCGGCATCAATCAATTCAAACTCCAATTCTTCGATATCGATGGTGTCTGTTTTATCAAATTGAAACACGGCTTTTCTGGAGAACATAAATTCCAATGAGCCATTGGGCACAACAGCACCGCCGCTTTTGTTGAAGTAAGATTTTACGTTGGCAACGGTACGCGTCGGGTTATCTGTTGCACATTCCACATACACCAAAACCCCGTGTGGTCCTTTTCCTTCGTAAACAATCTCAGAAAAGTCAGCAACATCCTTGGCATGAGCACGCTTAATTGCAGCCTCAATGTTGTCTTTTGGCATGTTTTGGGCTTTCGCGTTTTGAATGGCCGTGCGCAATTTAGCATTGGTTGATGGGTCGGTTCCACTTTCTTTGGCTGCCATAGTGATGGCTTTTCCTAATTTTGGAAACACTTTCGACATTTTGTCCCAACGTTTTTCTTTTGCCGCTCTGCGATATTCAAATGCTCTTCCCATGATATTCTGATTTAGAGGTGCAAAAATAGTCTTTTCGAAAAACGAAGCGCAAGTTGCTTGAATTGAATTTTGAGTATTTCTAATAAAAGTGCCCAATAATTCCCAAATTTGTGCGTTTTCAATTGCGCAAACTCAATTCTTATGATTCGATTCACTCTTGCTCTGATTAATGTAACGATACTTTCGCAATTGGCGTGGTCTCAAATTCCAATGGGAACATGGCGTCTATTCACGCCCAACAACGATTCACGTGATATTGCTTATATGAATGAAAAGACTTACGTAGCTTTTGAAAATGGACTCTTTGAATATGATGCTGAAAGTGGTGAAAAATTTTTGTGGACAGCCGCCAATTATTTGTCTGACGTAGGTTTAACAAGTTTGTGTTATGCTCCTGTAAACAATACTTTGGTGGTTGGTTATGAAAACGGCAACTTGGATTTGATTACGAATAATGTCATTTTTAATCTCCCTGCTCTTGTTTTAGCGAATATTTTGGGTAATAAGCGTATTAATAAAATGACCTATCACGAAGGTTTTGTATATGTTTCAACGGGTATTGGAATCATGAAAATCAATCCTGTGCGCAGGGAGGTTGCCGACACGTATTATCCTTTTTCGAACACAACTCCAATCTGGGATGTAGCTTTTCATGGCGACACAATATTCGCATTATCCAACAATGGAATTCGTTTCGCAAATAAGAACAGTTTTGCATTAGCAGATTTTACTCAGTGGCAAACTTATACCAATACGCCCACCCAAATGTCTGGCGGATATCGAAATCTGGTTCTATTTAATAATCAATTGTGGTTACGATACAAATCACCGATTACTTCTTATGCCACTGATACTTTGTACAGACGTGTAAATAATCAATTTGAAGTAGTTCCCAATTTTTTGGATTTGGAAATCCACGACATCAGAATCCAGAATAGTAATTTGTTTTTGAGTGCCGATGCTCAGTTGTCAGAATACACCCCAGACCTTCAGTTGGTGGAATTGATTTATCAGTATGATGAAGGGTCTAATATTGCCCCCAATGGCGCATATAAGCTAGGTTTGGACTATTTTATTGCTGATTTGAAATATGGGTTGGTGAAGGCTAGAAACGCGTTTTCTCATCAAAAGCTTGGTTTTGAAGCCCCACATCGAAATAGCTTTTTCGCCCTTGATAATAAAAGCGGATTTTTATTGGTTGCTGGAGGTGGTTTATCTGGATTCAATCAGAGTTTTAATACCTCTGGTGTATACATGTTTCAAAACGAAGCTTGGACTTATATCAATGCAAGCAATGCACTTGAAATGACCCAAAATACTTGGGACGTAATTTCTGTTAGTATTGATCCAAATGACGCCAATCATTTTGCATTTGGTAGCTATTCGGGTCGACCTTTATTTGAAGTTCGTGATGGAAAAACGATTGATGCTTTTTATGATGGAAATAATTCGCCTTTGGAGTTGACGACACTCGGCAACAATGCCTACAATGTGGCCGAACTTTTTTACGACGACAATTCCAATTTGTGGCTCGCTCAGTCCTACACCAATTTTCCGCTAAAAGTGCTTACCAAAGATGGCGTTTTCTTTCAATATGATCTCGGTCCAGACCCGCGTTCTAAAGTTATCAACGATTTACGCATTGACTTCAACGGATACAAATGGATGGCCACGCAGAGTGGTGGTTTGGTCGTTTTTGATGATAATGAAACACTAGCGGATATGTCTGATGACCAATTTAAGGTCTTGAAAGAGGGCGTTGGTTTGGGAAATTTGCCTAGTAATGTGGTTACAACTGTTTGTGTGGATTTTAATAACGATATCTGGATTGGAACGGATAAAGGTTTGGTGGTTTATTACAACAGTTCTCGAATTTTTTCATCAAACAATATCGATGCACAACCCATTTTGATTGAATTTGAGGAGGAAATAGAACGCTTATTGGGGAGCACAGCAATCACAAAAATTGTTATCGATGGTGGTAACAGAAAATGGGTGGCGACTGAATCTGCTGGAGTTATTTTGTTCTCGAACGATGGTCGTCAAGAGGTTTACAATTTCAACACCTCTAATAGCCCATTGATGTCGAATTTTATCAGAGACATCGCTATTAATGAGCGCACAGGAGAAGTGTTTTTTGTTACCGAAAGGGGCTTGCAGTCTTTTCGCAGTGATGCATCTACTTCGGATTTTGAATACAGCGATGTACAGGTTTTCCCAAACCCATTCCGTCCAGATTTTAACGGAGTTGTTACCATTCAAGGCATTGCCTATGAATCTGAAGTGCGTGTAACTGATGCTGCTGGTAATTTGGTTTATAAAACAATGTCGAATGGCGGTACAGCTACATGGAATGGCCAACTGATGAACGGTGAACGCGCAGCCTCGGGGGTGTATATGATTTGGACAGCTCCCATCAATGCCAAAGGAAGGTATGTTGGTAAATTTGTTATGATCAACTGATTCCATTGTGAAAGTAACGGATAAAGCACTGCTCCTGAGAAAAGTGAATTATGGGGAAACGAGTCTTATTTTGACCTTGTTTACCTACAATTACGGTATAAAATCATTCATTTTTAAGGGGGCAAAGAAGAAAAATGGAGCCACTTTAATACCATTGGCTTTCTTAGAGATAACCTATTTTGAGCGCGTTGAAAACCAATTAGGTCAATTGACGCAAGCAGATTTATTGATTCACTTGAACGACGTTTTAACCAATCCGAGAAAATCGGCGGTTCTTTTTTTTATGTGCGATATTTTGAATGCTGTAATTCGTGAGGAAAATATTCCGCAGCAAGATTTATTTAGGTTTTTAAGCGCAGAGTTGGTAGAATTCGACAAATCGCCATTCGAGACCAATTACCCGCTTTATTTTTTAATGGTCTTGACAAGATTTTTGGGTATTGAGCCACATTTTGATGAAGAGCAACCCTTGTTTTTTGATATGCGTGAGGGTGCTTTTACACGTCAAGCACCTTCTCGAGCTCAGTTTCAATTGACACCAGAAGAGCTCATGTGGTTGGCGGATAATTTTCTAAAAGGTAAAGATCAGATTTTGGCGCGTAGTTTACCTAGAAATGAACGCCAGCGTCTAACCCGTATACTTTTAGATTATTATTCTCATCATATTGGGAATTTTTCCGTTCCGAAATCATTAGCAGTGTTGGAGGAGGTTTTTGATTGAAAGATATTTCCCAACCTTTATCATCTAAAAATCGTCTTTTTCGCAAAATTTGGCGAGGTCATGGCAATTGGCAAAGGAATTGATTAATTTTGCGACTCAAATTTGAATTATGAGCGAGGAAATACAAATGGTAATGGACGAGTTTCGTCAGGCAAATGAAAAGTCTGTGAATCACTTGAAATCTGAATTAGAAAAAATCAGAGCGGGGAAAGCAACACCATCCATGTTGGATAGCGTGATGGTTGAATATTATGGAGCTATGACGCCAATCAATCAGGTGGCAAACGTTTCTACTACTGATGCGCGAACAATTACCGTGCAGGCATGGGAGCGCAACATGTTGGAGGAAATTGCCAAAGGCATCATCAATTCAAATTTGGGTTTGAATCCACAAAACAACGGCGAAATTTTGATTATCAATGTGCCGCCTTTAACTGAAGAACGCCGCAGAGATTTGGTAAAAAAATCCAAAGCAGAAGGTGAAACGGCTAAAGTGGCCATCAGAAACAACCGCAAGGATGCTATGGATATGTTGAAAGACTTAAAAAACGATGGTATGCCAGAGGATTTGATTAAAGTTGGCGAGACTAAAGTTGAAGATGTTACAAAAAGTTATGTTGCTCATATTGATGAACTTATTGTTCTCAAAGAGGCCGATATCATGAAAGTTTAAGCCCATGTCAATAGAAGTTGTTGATTTAAAAAAGTTTTATGGTGAACAGGCCGCAATTGGTGGCATTTCGTTTACCATCAATACTGGAGAAATCGTAGGGTTTTTAGGTCCTAATGGTGCCGGAAAATCAACAACGATGAAAATCTTGACAGGTTTTATTCCTGCTTCATCAGGCTCTGCCAAAGTTTGCGGCTTTGATGTAGAGGAAAATTCCATAGAAACTAGAAAAAGAATCGGTTACTTGCCCGAGCACAATCCCTTGTATCTAGATATGTATGTCAAAGAATACTTGGAGTTTGTGGGTGGTATTTATAAATTGCCAAACATCAAAAAGCTCGTTGTTGAAATGATTGAATTGGTCGGTTTAGAACGCGAACAGAGAAAGAAAATTGGAGCGTTATCAAAAGGCTACCGACAACGTATTGGATTGGCTCAAGCGATTATTCACGACCCCGAAGTTTTAATTCTTGATGAACCAACGAGTGGTCTAGACCCCAATCAATTGGCTGAAATTCGCGATTTGATTAAGCGCATTGGTCAAACCAAAACCGTGATGCTTTCCACGCATATTATGCAAGAAGTTGAAGCCATTTGCGATCGTATTATTATTATCAATAATGGTGTTTTAGTTGCAGATGATACTTCTAAAGTGCTCCAAGCTTCTGGCAAAAAGCAAGTTGTTATAGTTGAGTTTGATGCTGATACAAAAGTCTTTGAAAAGCAATTGAAAGCTATTCCTGGAGTGACCAAGGTGCGGCAGTTGGCTGATGCCCAGAATTGGTTGGTGGAGTCTGAGGATGGACACGACTTGCGAAAAACCATTTCACAAACTGCTCTGAAAAACTCTTGGTTGGTGTTGAGCATGCACACTGAAGAAAAATCTTTGGAGCAGGTGTTTAAGGAGTTGACCCAAGGTTAGTCACTTCACGGAATTAAAGTTCTATTATTAATCGACATGTCTTCGGTGCGTTTAAACCACAAAGGCACTAAAACACAAAGTTCAACACCAAGAATTTATTGGATAAAAATCAAGAAAGTTTTTGAGAAAAATTCACAAAAGTTATTTCACCGAATACGGCATTCTATTCATGATTGACCTGCCTAAGGTGATTTCATCGGCGTAGTGCAATTCCGAACCCACTGCAACACCTCTCGACAAGGTGGAAATCTCCAAATTGAATTGTCCAATTTTCTTGTATATATAGAAATTTGTGGTGTCGCCTTCCATGGTTGCGCTCAGAGCTAAAATCACTTCATTGATTTCACCCGATTCGGCCTTTTGAACCAGCGATTGAAAATTCAAATCACCTGGCCCAATGCCATCCATAGGGGAAATAATGCCACCAAGAACATGATAGATACCACTAAATGATTCCGTGGCTTCTATAGCCAACACATCGCGTAAATCTTCCACAACACAAACGATGCTTTGGTCTCGCTTTGGATTCAAGCAGATGTTACACACATCGTTGTCAGCAATCACACCACAAGATTTACATTTTTTAATGTTTTGAATCAAGTCAGTAAAAGCTGCTGAGAACTTTTCAACGGATTTTGGGTCGCGTTTTAATAAATCCAAAACCAAGCGCAAGGCAGTTTTTTTACCTACACCTGGAAGACTAGCCATTTGTTCAACAGCGTTTTGAATGTATTTTGAAGGTATGTGTAGGTCCACTGCGATTTTTTGAATTGCAAACTTACAGAAAAACAAAAAGCCACATCTCTCGACGTGGCTCTGACTTTGGTTCAAAACAAATTATTTTTTCAAAAGGTCTCTGATTTCTGAGAGTAATTCCTCTTGAGTTGGACCTTTTGGAGCTTCAGGAGCTGGTTCTTCTTTTTTCTTAAACTTATTCATGGCTTTAATCACCATGAAAATACAGAAAGCTACGATGATAAAGTTCAACACTGTGCTCAGGAATTTCCCGTAGAGTACTCCATTCCAAGACAACTCTTCCAACTTATCAACTTGAGCAGCTTCTAATGCTGGTTTTAAAATAAGAGGAGTGATAATATCAGCCACCAACGAACCAATAATGGCGCTAAATGCAGCCCCAATAATTACAGCTACGGCTAAATCTACTACATTGCCGCGCATAATAAACGCTTTGAATTCTTTTAACATAATATCTGTTTTTTAAGTTTGTTCAAAAATATACTATTTGTTATGTGACTCGTGAAATTTTGTGACAAGTTTTCCACAAATAAAGTCAAATTTGAGTTCATTATTCACCAGTGGATCTATTCCGACGATTCATTTTAAAATCGATGCGATAATAAAATAGTGGCAAGAAGCCCAGTTGATATCTAAAGGCGATTGGTTCTGCGCTTGGGTTTGCAAGATTTGGAGCATAAGCCAAACCAAGTAAGTTGCGCGTGTTCAGAACATTTACCAAGTCTAAACCAATCTCGTGTGTTACTTTGTTTTGGTTGATTCGGTAAACTACTCTGAAATCCAAACGGAAGTAATTTCTGAACTGGAATTCGTTGTACATTGAATCTAAGAATATGAGTTCTTGCTGATCTTGCGCTGCTGGAATGTTGACTAAACCGTATCTACGACCGCCTGCGTAAGTAATTTTTGTTCCAAGCGAAAGTGTGTTTTTGTCGTTTAGAGACAACTCATAACCTGCCAAGAAATTTGTGGCAAATTTGGCATTATAATCGGTGTTTCTCCACTTACCATCGTAGCCTGTGTACTTAGAATCGAAAATAGAAGCTGTTATCAAAAAGAAGAACTGATTGGAGAAGAATTTTTCTACAGTTAATTCAATACCGTAGTTTCTGCCAAGGCCCTCATTAACCAATTCATTCGGGAAAAATCTTTGAAAACCTGCGCCCATATTCAATAAAGAATAAAAGCCCATTGAATCTGATGGATCAACAGGAATGTTATACAAATGCTGGTAGTATATTTCAGTCATCACACGCATTTTATTTTTGAAACTGCGCTGATATCCAGCTGCAACATGAACACTTCGCGAAAAATCCATGTTGATATTTCTCAAGTTTCCATCGCCATTTTGGTCATACATGTAGGTGTACAAAGGTTGTGTTTGACTATGAAGACCTGCGCCAAATTTTACTTTGTTTTTGTTGTCAATGGCCCAATCCCAGCCCAAGCGAGGCTCTGCCCACGAAACGCTATTACTCAAACTAAAATATTGTGCATGAATACCTGCTGTAAAGTTCATGTTCTCGGTGATTCGATACTTGTATTGCACAAAGGGCTGAATCAAGGCACCATAACCTTGGTAGTCCCAACGTGTGCGATAGATTCCTTGTTCGCGAATATTACTCAATACCGAATCTTGCATGTTGTAAAATTGCAGTTCAGCATTCATTCCGTATTTGATTAAACTTCTTCTGTTTATTTTATAATTTATGGAAAAATGTGCGCTGGTTCGAATTATGGTAAAATTGTACTGCATTAAGTTGTAAAGGGAGTCCAAACGAATTGAAATACGTTGAATATTGTCAACCATTGTCGTGTCTAGTGTTCTCCAAGCAATGTCATGTTTTGACCTCTGCTTTTCCATTGAGCCGCCCAAGGTTGCCTGCAAGAATGTTTTTTCATTTAATGGTTTCTTATATGTGATACCTCCAGCGAACATTCTTGTGGAAAAAAATTGGTCGCGATCGCCTTCGCCATAGAGTTCTTCTGTAGGCTCTGTTTGTGTTGAAATCATAATTTGGATTTTACTCGCACCACCAAGCCCCCAAAGTGATAAATGACCACCTTTTTTCATGGGAAAGTTGAATTTGAAGGCAATGTCGCCGTATTCAGGTACAGCACTTGTGCCAATTTGGATACCCATGAATTGGAACATGGCCAAGGTAGAATAGCGACCCATGAAAAGATAGGAAGCGCGTGAGTTTGGTGAAAGGGGGCCTTCAACCAATACTTCTGTTCCTAAAAATCCAAATTGTCCTGTGAATTCATGTCTATCGGCATTTCCGCGTCGAAGGTTCAAATCAAAAACCCCTGATAAGCTGTTTCCAAATTGCGCTGGGAATGCAGACATGAAAAGGTCAGAATTATCCAAGAATTTGTTGTTCAAAATGGTTACCGGTCCGCCTGTAGAACCAGCCACAGCAAAGTGATTGGGATTTGGAATATCGATGCCTTCAACTCGCCATAAAAGTCCAAGAGGAGAGTTGCCACGAATTACAATATCGTTTCGCGAATCGTCTGCACCTTGTACTCCTGCAAAATTGGATGCCATACGTGCTGGATCCGCACGTGAACCCGCATAACGTTCGGTTTCCTCTATTGAGAATTGCATCGCTGAAATAGTAGCCATTTCGTTGATGGGTTGGTCTAAACTTCGGCCTTCGATTACTATTTCGTTGGTCTCTGTGGCGCGCTCTTGCATGTAAATGGTAACAACTGTTTCGCGACCTGAAATCACAATCACCGTGGTTGAAGAGGTTTCATAACCCACATAATTTACGCGGAGCTCATGTTTTCCAATGGGTACGTTTTTGATGTTGAATTCACCATCCACATTCGTGACTCCAAGAAAACGCTGGGTAGTATCAGAAGTGTTGATTTGAACACGAGCGCCGATCAAAGGAATCTGAGTTTCATTGTCTAAAACACGTCCTTTAACGTTTTGGGTGATTTGAGCGAAGCTCAGGCTACTCAAGCTGAGTATTGTAAGGAGTAAAAGTTTCTTCATACAAGCTAAGATTTAAGGTTTTTTAACTTTTGAAGTGCATAGATAGCTAATTTTTCAATATGCTGCTATTTTTGCAAGTATTTGTTAATAACCACATTAAAATCCGCTGAGCATTTGAAGAAATAAACACTTGGGAGGTAGAGCAATGCGATAATTCCTGACTTCCAAAAAGCGTTTAGGTATAAATTATCAAAATTTGGCAGCCATTCACTGATAAAAAAAACGGCCAAACAAATACCAGCAATGTAAAGTGTATTAAATGAAAATGGACTTAGCTTGTATCTTGAAACCAAGAAAATATGTCGCGCCAAATTCACCAAAAACATAGAAACCAAAGAGCCTACAGCTACACCGACTAATCCAAAAAGTGCTATGAAAATGTAATTGCTGATGATGAGCAGTACGACCGTAAACACCCCCATATATAGGTTAAAACGATAATGCGGGGTTATGGAAATGATTTGGTAGTTTACTGCACTCACAACTTCAACCAAATGGGCCAAACCAATAAAGAAAATCACCCAAATACCTTGCGCATAAACAGGATCTAAAAACTGTTCGACGGAATATCTATTCCCCCAAACCAAGAGAAAAACAAAACCCCCTAAGACAAAGAGGACATTGCTGCTTTTCTGATAAATGGTTGAAATGGTGTGCATGTCTTTTTTGACAAAAGCCTCCGAAATCATCGGGTGTGCAATGCGAATCAATGCTTTCAGGGGAATGCTTACCACCGCTCCAAAGAAAAACATGGTAGTGTAAACCCCAACGGCTTCATCGTCCATGAGGCGCTTGAGCATGAAAACATCTATGAATAACACGATAAAGTAACTGATGAGCTCCATGAATCCGACTGAAGATACGCCCCACATTTCGCGTTTTTCATCCTTTGTAAACGGACCGGGCTTTGTCCAATTGATGGCTTGAATTTTCTTGAGATAGACAAGAACTAAAACAAGCGGAATCAAGTATATCAAGAGGTTGAAATAGACAACGAAGTCGTAAGAAACCCAGTTGAGATAAATCAAAAGCAAAGCAAGAATGGGCAACGCTTTGAGCAATACATTTTCAGAAAAAACACCGGGCGTAGAAATGAAATAGGCTCGCAAATAATTATCGAAGAGATAGAAAAATGTTTTCGCAATAATGGCTAAAAACAGTACGGAGTAAAAAACAAAATCGTAATGGATGCCATGAAAGCGTTCGCCGTTGTTGTTCTCAAAAAAGAAAGATTCAAATGTCACCAAAATGGGAATCCCGATGAGGCATCCTAGTAATCCAAGTGTTACAATAAGTCGGAAAAGTCCTCGGTTTTTCTTGTCTTCGGTTCGCAGTTTGGGCATCATTTTGATGATGAGGAGATGTCCACCCAAAATAAAAGCTGAACCAAATAGGCTGACCATGTTAAGTGTCACCTGCAGAAAACCGATTTCATCAGCGGCTAATAATTTCGGGCGAATGATGGCTGTACCGAAAAATCCGATAAGCAATCCGAAATAGAGTAGGATGGTGGCGTTGGTCGATTCTTTTTTTAATTTCCCCATAGTTCAATGGCAAATGTATGTGATTTTCATGGACAATGGTTTTGTAAGATTTGATTTTGACGATGTTGTCAGGAATGAACACGGCTAAAATGATTAGATTTGCACGATTTATAACTAGAGAAAATGTCTAAACGCAAGAAAATCGTCCGCAAAAAACACCTGGCTGAAATTTTATTGGCGCAGCTCAAGAAGAAAAAATCAGTTCCATTGAACAAAGTCATCATGGGCAGCCAAGATTTATATCCTTCTGAAGTTTGGACTGAACTCAGCGGAACTTACGATTTGATTTCGACACCGATTTGTGATTCACCTCATGCTCAGTTTTTGCGTCAGATGGCTGAGAATCCAAATGATTTGAATGATAACGATGTTTTGAGCGCAACACCATATTTTAGGTTCATCCAAAATTGCATTGGTGTGAGTGGTGAATATATGGGCTGTGTTTCCAATGATGAGGTAATGCAATGGATGCGCGAGTTTTATCAGTTGTTTGTTTACCACAGAGATAAAACAGAAAAGCCAACATTCAGTAAAGAATTTGGTCACTCGAAACCCAAAGATGCCATCGTTGTTGCGAAATTGAAAAAATCAGATTGCTACGAAATCTTGGACGGACATCATCGTGCTGCTATTGCTTGTGTTTTGGGTCAAGAAACCATTGAAGTTGTTGTAGCGAAGAAGAAATACAGCGCTTTGCAAAAGTTGTTGATGCAAGTAAATCAAGTGCATAAATTACCGGAATTGTATCAGCCTGTTGATCGTTTGGAGGTGAAAGAATGGCATGCTTTGCGTCAGTGCGAAGACCGCTTTCAAATGGCAAACGATTATTTGGAAAAGAACGGTATTGAGCTGAACAATATGATTGATTTGGCTTGTTCTTATGGCTGGTTTCCAACGGCGTTTAAGAAAAAAGGCTTGAAAGTGAAAGGTGTTGACCGCGACCCAAATGCACTGAAAATAGCGCAATTGGTAAATGGACTAAGTGACGATGAAGTGCTTTGCGACCGCATTGAAAACTTCTTAACCCAAACCGATGAAAAGTTTGATTTGGTTGTTTTCCTAAGTATCCTGCATCACTATGCCTTGGGCAGAGAACCCGGTGAAGCCATCGAGATTTTGAAAAAAGTGGCTGCGATTACCAATAAAGTAATGCTGTTCGACACTGGACAAAATCACGAACGTTGGTTTATGCGCACTTTGAGAAAATGGGACGACCAATACATCATCGATTTTATTAAGGAACACACCGATTTTAAAGAGGTGATCGCACTTGGTAAAGACAAAGACAATGTTGGACCGTACTCTAAAAATTACGCGAGAACCTTCTTTATTTGTGTGAAATAATCCTGTCATTTGGAGCGTGCAGATTCATATCCTTTTATTTCAGTTGTTGTTTGCTCATACAACCGTGAGAAATACATTGCTGATGCCATTGAAAGTCTGGTAAATCAAACTTTGTCAGCGGATTTATATGAGGTGCTTATCATCGACAACAATTCCAAGGACAGGACAGGGCAGATTGCCATTGAATGGATTGAAAAACACAAAGACACCCATCAAATTTCATATTTCAAAGAGTCCAATCAAGGTTTGTGTTTTGCCAGAAACCGAGGCATTCAAGAAGCCAGAGGTCAATTCATTTGCTACATGGATGATGATGGCATCGCCGACACTAATTTTTTGGAAGTGCAATACAATTTCCTGAAGGAGAACCCAGATGTTATTGGTCTTGGTGGAAAAATCATCCCGCGTTATGTGCATGGCAAACCCGCTTGGATTGACGGGATATTGGAAGGTTTGGTCAGTAAAGTGGATTATGGAAACGCCAATTTTCAATATTCAGGAAGAAAGTATCCCGTGGGTTGCAACATGACTTATCGAAAGGATGTCTTGGAGCAAGCCGGCATGTTTGATACCTCAATTGGTCAAGTCGGCGATAATTTGGTACGTGGTGATGAAACTGAACTTTTTGAACGTGTCAAGCAATTAAACAAACCGATTTATTATCTCGGAAATTCACGTGTGGAACATGTTATTGAACAAGATAGATTGACCCGAGCGCATATCAAAAAAATGAGTGAAGGTGTTGGCATCGGATTGCGACAAGCTTCTAAACGAGCATCATTTTTCGGAAAGTGTAAAATCAGATTGGTTTTAATTACGAAGTTTTTTGCCGCCTTACTTTTTGCTCTTTTTTACAGTGTGACAGGTCAATTTTCAAAAGCCAAGGCATGGATTGTTTTCAGAATGGATGTGCATCGTGGGTTCTTGAAAGCTTAACTCTCTCTCAACTTTTTCGGCAAAGACCCCCAAATCAAATCATAGGAGTGCTTCACCAAGTCCAATAGTTCTCTGTCGCTCAAATCTTGGTTGAAAAAGACGGTATTCCAATGGGTTTTGTTCATGTGATAGCCCGGCGTTACGGCTTCAAAACGTTCTCGCAATTCCACAGCACGTTCGGGATCGCATTTCAGATTCACCGATTTGTTTTCGGAGATGGAGGTGAGCGCAAAGATTTTGTTGTGCACCCGAAAAGCCAAGGTGTCGGCGTCAAATGGTGTGTCCTCAGTGGTGTGAGGAAGAGAAAGGCAATATGTGCGGAGGTCGAGGATGTTCATTTGGTAGCTATTAGCTATTGGCCTTTAGTTCGCTTCGCTTTGGCTGCTAAACTGAAGTTTTGATAGACGCCAACGGCCAAAAGCTAACCGCTAAAAGCCAAATTAATTCATATACTTCGTGAAAATCTGCACCATTCTATCTGGTGGAATCAAATTGTTGGGGTGTGTTTTCATTTCTTCGAACACGAGCTCGATGGCTTGTGGGTTCAATCCGAGCATGATGCCCATTTTGCGAACCATGTCTATTTCATTAGGAGAAGGATCTGCATCCACATTGAGCATCAAAATCATACGGTGGAATTGTAGAATGCGATCTGCGTCTGTTTTGGGTAACGAAATTTCAACGCCAGGTTGAAAAACCTTGTCAAAATCTTCTTTCGATACTTGCATATGAGCCGCAAGTCCTAACATCAATTGGTATTCTGCTTCTTTGATTTTTCCATCGGCATTGGCCACTAAAATCAGTTGTTTCAAAAGACCTAATTTCTCTTCAAGGGTTTGATTGCTCATCGTTTTTTGGTTTTATTTTGGTTTTGATTTCTTCTTTTTTCAAGCCAAGGTGGCAGGGTTTTTCCTTCGGTGTTTTCGGTTTTTGGCTTGGACTGAACGGCTTCTTTTCCGAGCAATTTTTCGATTAAATCGGTTCGCTTGGCTTTATTCAACTGGTTTTTAATCCAATCTCTATTTTCGCGTTTGTACCAAAAGAAAAACTTGTGTTGGTTCTGTTTTTGGTCTCTGGTTTTTGCCGTGTAAACGGGGCGTAAAGTGTAAGGATGTACACCAGAATAGTAAATCACAGTAGCAACCGTCATGGGGGTTGGTGTGAAATCTTGCACTTGCTCCAACTGAAAGCCCATGTCTTTGGTTTCGGCAGCCAAATTGGCCATGTCTTCTTCTTCACAACCGGGGTGAGACGAAATGAAATAAGGAATCAAAGGCTGCTTGAGTTTGTGCTTTTCTGAAATCTGGTCGTATTTTTCTTTGAATTTGTGGAAATATTTGAACGAAGGCTTCCTCATCATACGCAAAGTATTATCTGCCGTATGTTCTGGGGCTACTTTCAATCGACCGGAAACATGGCGCGTAATCACTTGCTCCATATATTCATCGTGGTTTCCGTCTTCGTTATTTTTGTTGAAATCATCCACCAATAAATCATAGCGAATACCTGAACCCACAAAAGCCTTTTTCACTTTCGGATTGGCGTCTATCTTGCGATAAAGCTGCGTCATATCACTGTGGTTGGTGTCCAAATTACTACAAATCACTGGGTGAATGCAACTTGGACTGGTACATTTGGCACAGATGGATTCATCTTTACCTTTCATGCCATACATGTTTGCGGATGGACCACCGATATCTGAAATATAACCTTTGAATTCAGGGTGTTGCGTTACTGCTTCCACTTCTTTCATGATGGATTCTTCACTGCGCGAAGCAATGAATTTCCCTTGATGCGCTGAAATGGTACAGAAACTACATCCACCAAAACATCCACGGTGCGTATTCACAGAGAATTTAATCATGTCATACGCTGGAATGGCACCACGTTTTTTGTATTTCGGATGCGGCATTCTCGTGTAAGGCAAATCAAACGACTGATCCATCTCTTTCTCCGTCATGGTTTTGTAGGGCGGATTGATGATAATGGTTTTATCTTCAGCATGTTGAGAAATGCGTTGCGCCTCCCATTTGTTGGATTCCACTTCCACAATTTTGAAATTCGCAGCATAAGCCAATTTGTCTTCTAAGCATTTTTCGTGAGAAGACAATTCCACATCTGCCCATTTTTTGTGCTTGGGTAGCGCTTCGCTTCTGTCAATCAAAAAGGAGGTTTGCGGAATGAAATCCAATTGCTTGAATGGAATTCCTTTTTTCAAATTTTTGATAATATCGCGCAAGGGTTGTTCGCCCATGCCATACACCAACATGTCAGCGCCTGAATCCACGAGAATTGAGGGCATCAATTTGTCAGACCAATAATCATAGTGGGTTACACGTCTCAATGAAGCTTCAATGCCACCAATCAAAACTGGACAATCGGGAAAAAGTTCTTTGAGTATTTTGGTATAAGTAATGGTTGCATAATCTGGACGAAATCCAGCTTGACCGCCCGGTGTGTAGGCATCCGTGGAGCGCAATCTTTTATTGGCCGTATAGTGATTTACCATGGAATCCATACACCCGGCAGTAACACCAAAAAACAATCTTGGTCGACCAAATTTCTTGAAATCACGCAGGTCGTCTTTCCAATTGGGTTGTGCCACGATGGCAACTTTCAGTCCCTCAGATTCTAAGATTCTTCCAATTACCGCTGTGCCAAAAGCAGGATGATCCACATAGGCATCACCTGAGATGATTACAACATCCAGTTCATCCCAACCGCGTTTTTCAACTTCTTTTTGGGTTAGCGGGAGCCAATCTGTAATGGGGCGTTCTGTCATGATGCGAAGTTAACGAATTAAATAGAAGGATTGTTTTGCGTTTCAATTTCTTCATTTCGTTTTTTCTGAGCGGCGTAGGATATCCCAGCAAGTAGAATGATGGCCAAGAAGGGTAGTAGAGGAGCTCTGAATCGTACTAATACACCAAAAAGAATAGAGGTGAACCCAACAATAAAGCCCAGGAAAACTGAAAAATACAAGGCAAACGACAGTGCTTCATTGGCAAGAATCATTCTGATTTTTCGAAACACATTTCCCTGAAAAATAAATTTGAGAGTGAACCAAACAAAGATGAGACTCTCAAGTGCATTGGCAAATAGAATAGGTGAACGTGCTTCTAAAATGAAAGGTCGATAAAAAGAAGTAAGAACTGAAATCGGAAAAACTTTGAGAAGACCAATCATTGTGAATTCTACTTCGCCCAAGTCATAGCGCTGCCCAGTGTATGTTTCGTTTTTTATGAAGTCATTTTGAACTACTTCTGCTTCCTCCATAAACGAACTTTCATTAAACGCATCAACAGCATTGGTACTTGCAAATACAAAAATCAGCATCACGAATCCTGTGATAATTGCAATAAAATAGGCAATTCGAAAAATAAAATTGTCTTTGAATTTCTTTTGGTAGCCTGCCAGAATACCGAGTGCTACGGATACAACCACCAAATAAAAAATAAAACTTCGCAAATGATAAATGATAAAAGCTGAGACAAACATTACGATTATTGACCACAAAGTGAGCTTTTTCCAACCATTAAAAATTGAAAATATATTGGTGATGAGGTATAAAATGGCTGCATAAATCATCGCGTCTTTTGTGATTCCCGAACACCAAATTCCAACACTCGGAATAAAAAGAGTCGCGATGGCCGCATTTCTTAAAGAAAGTATCTCATATTTGTTAATTAATTCAAACAAGCGCCATGATGCCAGCATGGTGAAATAGGTGAAGAAAAGTGTGGTTGCCAAGTAGCTTCTGAATGTTAAAAAGGAAACCAAGCTAATTATTTTACATACAAACCAACTTTCATAGCCTTTGAAAATATAGTTGGGTGGGTTGCCTACATTTTGAAACACAATCAAATCATCGTAGGTGTTGGCTTCCATGAAAGTGAGATTGTTAAAAAACGCACTTGGATTGTCAAAAAATAGCTTATTTAACTTAACCCCCCCTTGCCAATATGCAGTATTGTCGCCGCCTTTATAATAAAATATATACATTCCCACGAACACCATTGACATGGTCAGTTTGAGTAGAACCATTTTATTGAAATAGCTGCGGGTTTGGAGGTCGTTGATTTTGGAACGGTGATAAGCTAAGAAAAGGAGAAATATGATCAAATACATTGAGCCAATACCGATATCTACAAACCCCAATATTTCCTTAAAGTCTCCGTTCATTTAGCTATGTATGTGAGTCTGCATTTTGCGATAATTAATAAAAATGAGAATGCCGATGAATAAAGCAATAAGTGCTTTAAATGACCAACTAACAAATGCAAATATACGGCCTATTTCAGATGTCGAAAGTGTAATGATGAGAATAAGTATAAACGCAAAAATCATAATGTCACTCGTTTTCACTTTCAGGGGAAATGCTTTTCGGGAATAGTAAACAAGAAAAACAACATTGAAAAGTGCAGATAGTACAGTTGCCAATGCAGCACCCTTAATATCGAAAATTGGAATTAACAAGAAGTTTAGTGAAACATTGACAATGACACTCACACAAGTTATTAAACTGATTTTTAGTGTCTTCTTTGATATGAATAGACCTAAAGCGAACATTGAAACTCCTTGCACCCACGCAGAGGCAAAGAGCATGGGTAAAACATATTGGGCATTGTAGTAAGGTACTTGAGTGAAGAACTCAACAATGTCCTTTGAAAACATAGACAAAAGCAAAACTGATAATCCTCCAATTTTGATGTATTTGGAAAGAAGTAAGTCTATCGATTTGCTCGTTCCCGGTATGGTGTGTTTCTCGAAAGTCAAAGGGTTAATTGCTGTACCAAATCCTTGAATTATGATTTGAAATCCAAAGGCAAATTTTAACGCAACACTATAGATGCCCAATGTTGAGGTTGTAGTTAAATAACTTAGCATAATTCTATCTGTGATGCTTAAGAGGATTATGGCTATAGCTCCAGGAATTAATGGTATAGAATAATTGAGAAGTTGTCGTAATATGGATACGCTGAAAAGCAATTTGTATTCGTGTCGAAGTATTATAAATTGATAAAATAGTGAAATGGGAACTGTGGCTATTGTGGCATAAAAAATTCCATTTATGGATTTGTCGAGCACCACGACAAAGAAGTAGGTTGCTGTTATTCCCAAAAATGAATGTATAAAATTGGCAAAGGCATATTGATTTTTTTTTCTTAATGCTTGTAAATGAGCACCAAAAAAGGAAAATATTCCGTTGAGAAAAAGCGCAATCATACACAAAACAAAAGTTTTGTATGCAATTACTTCGTTTAGTCCAAATGCATCCAAAATATATGTTCCAAATACAATCAAAACTCCGGAGCCAATTAAGTATGTTGCTAAAGAAAAAAACAAGGCTGTTGAACCCAAATACATTTTTCTTTTCTCGTCACGCTGATGTTGGCTCACATACCTGATTAAACCTTGACCTAGTTGCCAGGATAGTATACCTGAACTCAAAATAGTAATCACAAAAAGGATTTCAATTCGTCCATAGTCTCTTGTTGTGAAATAATAGGTGAAAATAGGAATCATGAAAAGGCTAACCCCTTTGGCTGCAATACCAGCGAGTGCGTAAATACTGCCTTCTTTTATGAAATCTTTGACCACCTAGGAACTATTTAGCTGTATTGAAATATTGCACCAATTTAGCCAATGCGCGTGCACGGTGACTTATTTTGTTTTTTTCTTCTAAAGTCATTTCTGCGAAAGTAATGTTTTTGTCCTCCGGAATGAATACAGGGTCGTATCCAAACCCAGAAGTTCCTCTTTTTTCTGATGCGATTCGACCTTCAACTACCCCCTCAAATTGCAAAGTTGTTTCTGATGCGCAATAGGTAAAAATTGTTCTAAAACGTGCCTTTCGCTTGTCTATTTGTGTCAACGCACCTAGTAGTTTGTTGATGTTGTCGTCATCTGATTTTTGTAATCCAGCATAGCGAGCAGAATAAACACCCGGTTCCATGTTCAAGGTAAAAACCTCTAAGCCGGTATCGTCTGCGATTGTAGGGATCCCCGTTTTTTGGAAAATAGTTTTTGCCTTAATTTCTGAGTTTTCCTCTAAAGTGGCTCCTGTTTCCTCAATGTCTTCCAAATGATTGATGTCCTTGAGTGACAACAATTCGATGTTTTTTGGCAAAAGCGCTCTAATTTCTTCTACCTTGTTTTGGTTGTGGGAGGCAAAAACGATTTTCATAATGTTTGATTTCTTCTATCCAAATAGTGTGATTCTTGTTCTTGTTTTAAAAGCAAACTGAAGAAAAAGGCTACTAAAGTAACACCTACTTGTGTTTCCAAGGTGTCTTCAAAAAAGTAGGAAAACGTTATTATGACCACAAAGAGGTAAAGCACAACTGAATTCGTTTTAAAGGCTATTTTCAGGCTGAGTAATATTTTCAAGAGCAAGATAACAAGTCCAAGAATGCCACATGCGATCCAAATGGTCATAAATTGTTGGTGCGAGTGCAGTCGGTTTTCTATGTGAAGTCTAGAATTATTATTTTCATACTGCACATTATATGCGTCTTGGACATCTCCTACGCCAACTCCAAAAATGGGATTTGATATGATGATGTCTTTTCCTGTCCGCCAATATTCGATTCTTTGTTGAATAGTTGAACCGTTTGGGTCGGCACCCTCTAAGTGCTTCTGTAATTCCATTGTTATACGTGCTAGCCTCGATTTAAAGCCTCCTTGCGCGTAGACCACCGATGGAATACCGTTGAGTATATTACGCAAATCAGCATCGCTAAGTTGTTTGAATCCATCTGCATCTTTTCTCAACCCAAGTGATGACATGTACCGAATGAGTGTAGGAAAGAAATCGGGCTGTGAAATACTTCTTTCTTCAATGGATTCACCGATGGCAAGAATGAGCATAGAATCCAATTCTTCATGACAAATAAAATAGTGTATGTAATATCCGTTTTCGAGGATTACACTCGTTGTATCGTGGTGGTACGTGCCGCCATATTGTGTTTTTTCATGCAATTGTTCAGCGGAAAAGGCTTCTGTTGGAATTGGATATATAGCTTTGTAGAAGCTCAAGGCGATTATTGCGCTTAATCCAAGGCAGGCAGCAAAAATTGTCACTCTGTGTTGTTTAAATTGGCGCATAATCCACCAAAAAACAAGGAAAAGTGTTGTAATTACCAGTCCAAAATAACCTGTGAGCACTTCGGATTTGTAGGCGTAGAACAAGAGCCAAACGGCCAAAAGCAAATATAATGTTGACAAGATGTTTTTCATTTTCCAAGCTGCATAAGTGGCCAAGAAAAATGCAAAAGTGACCATTAGTGAAAGTCTAATATGTGAGCCAAATAAAGACATCTCTCTGCTGTCGATCAAATAAAGGCCTGTCTTGTAATTGATAAAGTTCACAAGTGTAACTAAAACAACCGAAAATAAAAATGACTGCAGCACTATGTTGTATTTGACCTTGCTCAATGATTTTGAACTGAGTACAA
This sequence comes from Flavobacteriales bacterium UBA6165, assembly GCA_002422285.1. GTDB lineage: Bacteria > Bacteroidota > Bacteroidia > Flavobacteriales_D > Crocinitomicaceae > UBA6165. The sequence goes on from DIUF01000058.1 coordinate 34,600, forward strand.
CAATGGGAAATAAAAGCAAAGGAAGTTTTATTCTTAGGTCGTTAATTCCGTATTCGATATTTGATGAGTAAAGTAGGGTGGCAGTAAGAAAAACAAACAGTGCGGCAAGTAACAAACCTACTTTTTGTTTTTTGAGTTTTTCGACTTTATCCCTGAAATCTCCTTCAAGAAGCCAATTTAAGGCCATCAACAATCCGCTAATACTAAGCACAATTTTGTTTAAAGGTAGTCCGATGGCAATACCTAAAACTGTAACAAAGTAAATATGCTCGTGAATTTGCGCCCTGCTCAACATCGGCTTTTATTTTCCGCTTAGAATTTTTTTGTACCCTACCGGGTTTTGAACAATTGCAATCGCCTCGACCAAAGCTTTGTCATTTTTAAAGCTATTGATGACACGTCCTTTTTGATAGTAATAGCGCGACACAATTTCATCTTCAATGAGCTCCACAATTTCTGAGCGGTACTTGTCTAAATCACGTTCAAGTGAAGCTTTTACAATTTTTAAAAGTTGCATATATTCTGGACTGTTTTGTGTCAGAAGTTGTTCTTTCTCACCAGACTCAAGAAGTTTTGTAAGTATTTCTTCGCTCTCGGTGGTGTAGCTGATATTCTTACTTTCTACAAATTTCTTGAATTCACTATAAATATCATCACTAAGTTTGAATTTTTCAGCCGCACTAATGGTCGAATTTTGGTGCGCAAATTTTGTTGCAAAATCAAAAATTATATTCTCCAAAAGCAGCGTAATAGTCAAGCGGCTGTAACCGGGCTCTTCAATTTCAATGTCAGGATCCACACCACGAGCATCTCGAACTTTGCGCCCATTCTTGGTTTTGAAATAAGTTATCTGTGTTTCATCAATGGCTTGTGCGGATTCACCATCTTTTCTATTCGAATAATCCAATCGCTGTACACATCTACCTGAAGGCGTATAATATCTGGCAATTGTTAGTTTGAGTTGAGAACCATATTTTAGAGGCATAACTCTTTGCACGAGTCCTTTACCAAATGTGTTTGAACCGATGATAACGGCTCTATCTAAATCTTGCAAAGCACCAGCAACAATTTCACTTGCGGAGGCCGACATACCATCAACCAAAACAGCAACGGGTATATTTATATCTGTTGGTGCATTTTCTGTAAGATAAACACGGTTTTCTTCTTCAATTCTCCCCTTAGTTCTAACAACCTCAATTCCTTTCGGAACAAACATGTTGACTATTTTAACGGCTTCTGTAAGTACACCCCCACCATTACCTCTTAAATCAAAAACCAACGATGTCATGCCTTGTTTTACTAAATCATCATAAGCAGTTTTAACGGAAATAAATGCTTTTTGAGAAAATGAGGTCAGTTTGATATAGCCTACACCATTTCCTATTATTGTGGAGTGCGGAACATCAGGAATAACCACCTCATCGCGGGTGATATCAAAAATCATTTTCCCAACAAATGGTCGCTCAATCTCAACTTTGATTTTTGTGCCTTTCGGTCCTCTTAAAAAGTCACTTACTTCATCAGATTTTTTTCCTTGCATAGATTTACCATCTATTGAAAGTATGCGGTCACCTGCTTTTATCCCTGCCTTATGTGCTGGATTTTCTTCGAAGATGTCTGAAAAAAACACAAGGTTGTTGAATGAGCGTACACCAGCACCTACACCGCCATATTGCCCAGTGGACATGAGTCGGTAATCCTCAATATTTGATTCGTTAATAAGAACAGTGTAGGGATCCAATTCCATCAACATGGCATCTATGGCCACTTTCATTAATTTACCCGGAATAGGTTTGTCAACGAAATATTTGTCCAGTTCCCTTGTGATAAGCTCAATAAGTTCAAGATTTTTGATTATTTCAAAGCCATCACTTTGGGCACGTGTCGGAATTGTAAATAGAAGCGTAATTGAAAATAAGATTGTTAGCGCTAGCTTATTGATTCTTAATCTGCTCAATGTCATAAATTAATTTTTTAAAAAGTTTGGTGATGTCTTTACGAGCTGACATCAATGAAATGTTTTCGTCTCCGGCGTAAACCAAAAATAGAGCCAATGATAATCTCTTTTTGATGAGTATATCTTCAAGAGTACATTTCTCTAGCCTTAGTGCCTCGCGAATATAACGACGTAATTGATTCCGTGTTGTTGCGTGTTTAAATTTCTTTTTTGGCACTATCAGCACAATTTGAAAAGGACCATCGATATTTGGTTGTTCTCTATATTTCAAATAAAATGGAAAAGATTTCACATCTCTACCTTGTTGGTATAGCTGCTCAATAATTTTTTTTGAACAAAGTTTATAACGCTTTCCAAATTTATTGTTCATCAAAATCGAATCATAATGTTTTGAGTCATATACAAACAAAAAAAGGTTCAATCAAAAGATTAAACCTAAAGTATTTTGTAAGAAGAATTAGCTCTATTGATTCAATAGAATTATCTCTTGTGAGTTCCTTCAGAAGACACAGTCAATTTTTTTCTTCCTTTTCTTCTTCGAGAAGCCAGAACTTTACGACCATTTTTGGTAGCCATTCTACTTCTAAAACCGTGCTTGTTTTTTCTTTTTCTAACTGATGGTTGAAACGTTCTTTTCATTTTTTCAAATCTTAAACTTAGCTGTGCGCTAAAAATTGGACTGCAAAGATAGACTTTTTTTTAATTACAGGAATCAAACTAAAAAAAAACAGATAAATTTTACGAAGTACCTCATGAATTTGTTTTGTTTGATTTTTTACCATAGGTTTGTAGTCGATTTTTCAAAAATAATTGTCTTATGAGAACCACTTTTCCGAAATTAATATTTGCCTGTTTGTGTTTAATAATTTTCCACAGTTCTAACAGTTATGGTCAAATTCAAACAATTTGGTTTGAGGATTTTGATAATGGCTGTACAAGTGGCTGTTATGCAAGTGCTTATAGTGGGCCAAATGGCTTGTGGGCGGTTTCAGCTTCAGGCACAAATGGACAATATTTTAATGATTGGTTTGTAAGTGGTGCAGAATGTGGTATGTTACCCGGACAATGCGGAATTGATTGTGGTGCAACAAATGCATCTTTACATATCAGTGTTAATCTGACAATACCTGGTATAGATTTAATTGATATTGGTGCAGCTTATCTTTCGGGTGCGGCTCTTTTTGGCTCTAGTTCAGCAACCGATAGGCGAGCAGAGTCTCCTGATATAAATGCTGTGGGTTTTGAAAATTTACAATTATCATTCAGCTACATTGAAAATGGTCAGGGCTCTATTGACAATGCAGAAGTATGGATCTTTAATGGTACAACTTGGTCGTTATTAGCTGATATGGGGAAGACCAATTGTTGCGATGGTTCTGGAAATTCTGTTCCTTGTACGGGAGTTGAACAAGGCCTTTGGTCTCAATTTACAATAAATCTACCTCCAAGCACTTTTAATATCCCAAATCTTAGGATAGGATTTAGGTGGGTTAATAACAATGACGATGTTGGGACGGATCCATCAGTTGCAATTGACAATGTAATTATCACTGGTGAAGAAATTGTGAGTTCTGGTGCTCCGCAGGCTAGCTTTACTTTTAGCCCATCAAATGCTTGTGTAGGTGGTCAAATTGTGTTTACAGATAATTCAACGAATAGTGCGGGCGCGTCATATTTATGGGATTTTGGACCGAACGCTCTTCCCACTTCTGCTTTTACTTCCGGTCCACATACTGTCGTTTTCACAAGCCCAGGAGTTCAGATTGTAACTCTAACGGTTACAAATTCTGATGGTTCTAATTCTGTTTCTCAGAACGTTACAGTAACTTCTGGACCAACCATTACTACATCAGGTAATGTTACAATTTGCAATGGCGGGAGCACTACAATTTCAGCTAATGGTGCAAGTGCTTATCAATGGGATAACGGTTTAGGTATGGGGGCGTCACACAACGTAAGTCCAACTGTTACCACAACTTATAACGTAGTTGGTTTTGATTTGGCTGGATGTGCAGGGACAGCTTCTGTTACTGTTACTGTTGATGGAGATGGTCCCGACTTACAAATTTCAGCCGTGGATGCTTTGTGCTTTGGTACAGCTACTGGTCAGGCTACAGTTATTGCTACGGGTGTAGGACCATTTACATATATTTGGTCACCGGCTGGTGGCTCGAATTCAACAGCCAATAATCTGTTCCCAGGAAATTACACTGTTGCTGTTTCTGATTCTCAGGGGTGTACATCAAATGCATCTGTTACTATTGGTTCTCCGACTCAAATTGCTGCAAATGGGTCAGTTACTAACACTGATTGTAATGTTGCCAACGGCGCAATAATTATCAGCCCAAGCGGAGGGGTAGGACCTTACAGTTTGGCATGGTTACCAGGTGGTTCGGTTTCTCCAATTTTGAATAATTTACCTGCTGGTCCATATCAAGTTACAATCACTGACGCTAATAATTGTAGTATTCTTGAAAATTTTGCAGTTGGTCTTAACGACAACTTCATTGTTACAATTGACCCTGCTGTTACAACTATTGAATACCAAGAGGCTGTTTTGTTGGATGTTACTGTTGTGCCAGCTATTCCTGGCGCTACTTTCAGCTGGTCGCCAAGTGCTGGATTGAGTTGTACAGAATGTCCAAATCCAATTGCTTCTCCTATAACTAATACAACGTATACGGTTACGGTTACTGCTCCAAATGGATGTAGCCAAACGGCTCAAGCCACGGTAAATGTTGACCTGCCATGTAGTCCTGCGTTTATGCCTACTATATTTTCTCCGAATGGTGATGGTTTGAACGACGCACTATGCCTTATGGGTAGTTGTATCGCAACAATGACTTATTCAATCTACAACAGATGGGGTGAGTTGGTTTACACATCAAACAGTCAAACAGACTGTTGGGATGGTACTTTTAGAGGTAAGCCTGCTCCAATTGGTGTGTATGCTTTCAAGATGCGTGCAACACTATCTGATGGATCTGTTCAGGAGGAATCTGGTAATATTACTTTGACAAGATAGACAAGATAATCTCTTCAATACACAATTTTATGTCGACATTCGGTTCGAATTTGGATTTAAACAAAAACATTGGCAAAGCACTAAATCAATTAAATCACGGTGAGTTATCACTAACAGAATTAGAAGATTTATTAGTCTTAGTCCGAGAGCAATATGAGCGAATTGTTGCGCTTAGATATAAGGCTTTTGAGAGTGAAGTAAAAGGCGATTTTAAGGTTGGGGAGACTCCTCTTCAAGATACAGTAGTTGTGCCAGCTCAAGAGGAAATCATAGTTCCTGATGCACCACCAGCTATTGAATTTGCGCTCTTTGGGGATTTTCAAGAACGAAAAACTGATGATGTTCAGGAGGTTATTGTATCAACTCAAGATATCGGCGAAGACGAAGAAGAAGAAGAAGTGAACGAAGAAAAAGTTTTTATTAAAACTACTCACATTGAGATTGAAAAAATAGCAGAAGAGTCTTCTAGAAATCAATCGATTTCACAAACTACTTCGGGAACTTCACTTTTAGATAAATTATCTACGGGGCCCTCTTCAAATAGACTTGCCGATCAATTGAAAAAATCAAGAATAGAATCTATTGTTTCTGCTCTAACGCTAAATGATAAAATACGTTTTACGAAGAATCTTTTTGATAACAATTCTGACACCTTTAATGCTGCCATGCAGCTTTTAGATGCTCAAAAATCTATTTCTGAGGCACGAGATTTATTGGAGCAATATGCATCAAGATATGAGTGGAATAGGGAAGATGCAAATACTTTAGCTTTTGAAGAATTTATAGAGCGCCGCTATGCGTAAATTGCTTCTGTTTTTATTCGTTCTACCTTTTTGTGTCTGGGCTCAGCATCCAGACGATGTCAGAATAATCAATCAATTGTGTAGTCAAGAATTTTCAGGAAGAGGTTATGTTAATTCGGGTGATAGTTTAGCGGCTGAATACATTGCTCTTGAGTTCAAAAAATTAGGATTGAGACCGCAAAAGAGATCGTTTTTTCAAGGCTTTGGTTTCAGAGTTAACGCCTTTCCAGGAAAATTATCATTCAGCATAAATGGCAATCTACTGATTCCCGGTAAAGATTATGTGGTTAATCCTTCTTCTCCAAGTGCGAAGTTGGATAGAGAAACAATGGTCTTTTTGGATAAATTTTCCCGTGTAGAGGACGTAGTGGAGGCTTTGCCCCAATTAGATCCAGCCAAACATATTATCGTTTTGGATAAATCAAAGTTTATTTCGCGAGACGACCAAATTGTTTTGAGAGCTTCAATTGCTAAGTTGTCAGAAGTAATGCCCGTGATTCTGCTTAATGAAGGTACACCGATTTGGCATGTGAGTCAAAATCAATGGAATTTCCCTGTTTTTGAGGTGGATAAAACGGTTTTTCAAGAGGGTGTAATAAAAGCTGAAATTGAAGCAAAAATCATCAATCATTCAGCTAGAAATGTGGTGGCTAGAATTAAATCGAAAGGTAAACCACGCCGCAGAATTGTTTTCACAGCGCACTATGATCATTTGGGGCGAATGGGGCAAAACACTTTCTATCCTGGCGCCAATGATAATGCTAGCGGCGTGACTTTGATGATAGCGATTGCAAGAAAAATTCGTAAGCTTCCGCGGTCTTCAACGGAATACGTTTTCATTGCTTTTGCCGGTGAAGAAGTGGGTCTTTTGGGGTCTAAATTTTTCGTTCAAAATCCGATGTTTGACTTAAAATCCATTCGCTTTTTGGTGAATTTGGATATTTTCGGAGGTGCCCAACACAGCATCACGGCTGTGAATGGTACAATTTATCACGAGGAGTTTGAGTGTTTGGTGAACACCAACAAAGAAATGAATGTGACGCCCGAAATAAAATCAAGAGGAGAATCCGCCAACAGCGACCACCATTATTTCCATGCGGCAGGTGTGCGAAGCTTTTTCTTGTATTCAGGTGGCAACAACAAACATTATCATGTGCCCACCGATGAGGCTCAAGATGTTGATATGATTCTCGTAGACAAATGCGCAGACTTGATGGTGCGATTTGTAGGGAGGTTGTAGGGAAGTAGTTTCATTTGTTCTAAAGCCTTGATTAAAATGACAGAATTTTGATTTTCATATTTTGTCGTAAATTAATTATTTCATTAAATTTGTTTTATGCATATCGTTTCAAGAAAATCAGAACTCATTCAATGGATTAATTCGCTCAGCGATGAATCTGTGCTTGATCAGGTCTTTGCTATCAAATCAGGAAAAACTTTGGTGCGAGATTTTGATAAAGAATGGGACAAAAGCCTGACAATTAATGAGGCTCGTGAAAAATCGCATGATTACATTAAGTCTTTGCCTTGGAAAAAGTAACAATCTTTTAGTTCGTATAAGCATACAAAACGGTAGCTGTTTTTATGAAAAACGGAATTATTAAATGCCGGTAATTCAAAGCGTCAATAATCTCTATTTTCGGATTGAAATTATGTTTTTGGTAAAGTTTCCAACAGCCAATTAAATCTTAAATTCAGCTTTCTTGTGAAATTGGTTTTTTATCTTTGTGCGATAATCAATAACTCATGAGAAGATACCAAAATTACATACAAGGTCGCTGGATGGATGGCGATGGAACCGAACTCGAACTATTCAACGCCATCAATGGCAATAAAATTGGTGAGCTTTCTGCCGCTGGTTTGGATTACGAAGCTATTTTGCATTATGGTCGCACAACTGGCGGACAAAAATTGCGTAAAATGACTTTCCAAGAGCGCGGTAGAATGATCAAGGCCTTGGCGATGTATCTTCTTGAAAGAAAAGCGAAATATTATGACGTTAGCGCTTGGACGGGTGCCACAAAAATCGACTCATGGATTGATATTGAAGGCGGTATCGGGAATTTATTTGCCAATGCATCTTTGCGTCGCCAATTTCCTGATTTGCCTTATTATGTGGATGGTGTTGCGGCTCCCTTGTCGAAAAATGGAACTTTTATCGGACATCACATCATGGTGCCGCGTCAAGGTGTTGCCATTCATATAAATGCATTCAATTTCCCGATTTGGGGTATGCTTGAAAAAATAGCGGTGAATTTCATGGCGGGTGTTCCAGCTATCGTGAAACCATCCGAATACACGGCTTATTTAACCGAAGTTATGGTGCGCGACATCATCGAATCTGGTATTTTGCCTGAAGGCTCTCTTCAATTGGTTACTGGTTTCGGTCGTGGAATTATCGACCATGCCAATATGCATGATGTCATCACTTTTACTGGTTCGGCGCATACAGGTAAATTGCTGAAATCCAGTCCTCATATTGTTCAAGAATCTATTCCTTTCAATTTGGAAGCCGACTCTTTGAATGCGATTGTATTGGGTAAAGATGCAACGCCGGGCACAGCTGAATTTGACATTTTCATCAAAGAGGTAACGAAGGAAATCACCGTAAAGACAGGACAAAAATGTACGGCTGTCCGCAGAATTATGGTGCACGAAAATTTATTGGATGAGGTGCAAACTGCGGTTTCAAAACGCTTGGCAACAACGACCATTGGTGATCCATCAGTTGAAGGTGTTCGAATGGGTGCTTTGGCAACAAAACTTCAAGTAGAGCGCGTAAGAACCAACGTGAATTTATTGGCAGAAAATCAGCAAATCGTTTTTGGTGATCCGAATGTTTGTGAAGTGATGGGTGCCGATGCTTCGAAAGGTGCGTTTTTCAGTCCGATTCTGTTCAGAAATGAAAAACCGTTCGAGCATACTGCGGTGCACAATATCGAAGCTTTTGGACCTGTTTCGACCATAATGCCTTACAAAGATTTAGACGAAGCCATCGAATTGGTGAAATTAGGTAAAGGTTCTTTGGTAACTTCAATCGTTACTGCGGACAACAACATCGCCTGTGATTTTGTTGTCGGAGCGGCTTGCGTGAATGGTCGTATATTGGTTTTGAATGAGTCTTGCGCCAAGGAAAGCACAGGTCACGGTTCGCCCATGCCTTTATTAACACATGGCGGACCAGGTCGTGCTGGTGGCGGAGAAGAAATGGGTGGTAAACGCGGTGTGATGCACTATTTACAACGCACAGCCATTCAAGGTCACCCGACAACTATAACACACATCACCGAGCAGTTTCAAGTAGGCGCAGCACAACCAGAAGCCAATCCGCATGTGTTCAGACAACATTTTGAAGATTTGAAAGTTGGCGACACCGTTTTCACGCACAAACACACCGTTTCAGAAGCCGATATTGTGAATTTTGCCAACGTGAGCGGTGACAATTTCTACGCCCACATGGATGCCACCTCTTTGGAAGGCACGCTTTTCGAAGGTCGCGTGGCGCACGGCTATTTCATTTTATCAAAAGCTGCTGGTTTATTCGTTGACCCGAAAAAAGGTCCAGTGTTGTTGAACTACGGCATCGATGAAGCCCGATTTGTGAAACCTGTTTATCCGGGAGCTACAATAGGTGTTCGTTTCACAGTAAAAGAAAAAATCGACCAAGAAAAACGCTCGGAGGATGATGTTGCAAAAGGCATCGTGAAATTCTTGGTAGATGTTTATGACGAAACAGGAGAAACGGTTGCTATGGCTACTATTTTGACGATGGTGAAGAAGTTGGATCAGAGTAAGTAGTCTTTGCAAGAAAACTCCCAAATACTTCGTTGTTTTAAATTTCGCATCAGTCATTTACTACAGTAAACTCCTGATTAGCAAAATTGTAAAACGCCTCGTCTTTGTGACTTTCTTATAAAAGACACAAAAAATACGGAAATCAAGCAGTCACTAAGTAGGATAAATTAATTTTGTGCAATATGAATTCAACAGATTTTTTAAGAAGCCAAGTTATTTCTAAGCTATTAGCGGTTAGAGACGAAAAATTTCTCTTAGCTCTAGGAGAACTTCTGGATAACAATCCAGTAGCCGATGAGTTAATAAAATTGACAGATGACCAAATTCAGGTTTTAAAGCTTAGTGATATTGAATACAATCGAATCATGAGTCAGGAACAGTTGGATGAGGAAGATTTACAATGGCTCGAAGGAACAAAACTCATTTTCGAAAATCAATAATTATATATAGAATTCACAGAATACTAATTAACCTTTATTATCGCCAATAGCCAAAAGCTAAAGGCCAACATCCAAAAATATGTACGGAAAAATAAAAACGCAACTGCAACAAGATTTGCAGGAATTGAAAGACAACGGTTTGTTTAAAAGCGAACGTGTAATTATAACCCCACAAGGTGCATCGGTCGATGTTACAGACCATAACGACGTGGTGATTATGTGTGCCAACAATTATTTGGGTTTGTCGTCGCATCCTGAAGTGATTCAGGCGGCAAAAGATACCCTGGATTCTCATGGTTTTGGGATGAGTTCGGTGCGCTTTATCTGTGGCACGCAAGACATTCACAAAACTTTGGAGCGCAAAATCGCTGAGTTTTATGGAACAGAAGACACCATTTTATACGCCGCTGCTTTTGATGCCAATGGAGGACTTTTTGAACCTCTTTTCACCGAAGAAGACGCCATCATTTCTGATGAATTGAACCACGCATCTATTATTGATGGAATTCGTTTGTGTAAAGCTGCGCGCTACCGCTACAAGCACAGCGACATGGCCGATTTGGAAGCCAAATTGATTGAAGCACAAGCGCAAAGAAATCGAATCATTGTAACCGATGGCGTGTTTTCTATGGATGGCGACATTGCCAAAATGGATGAGATTTGCGCTTTGGCAGATAAATACGATGCATTGGTCATGACAGATGAATGCCATTCTGCTGGATTTATCGGTTCAACAGGTCGTGGCGCGCCGGAATATTGCGGGGTATTAGATAAAGTTGATATCATCACGGGAACTTTGGGTAAAGCTCTAGGTGGTGCGATGGGTGGATACACAACTGGACCGAAGGAAATCATCGAAATGTTGCGTCAGAAGTCACGTCCGTACTTGTTCTCCAATTCATTGGCACCGAGTATTGTTGGGGCGGCAATCAAAGTGTTTGATATCTTGAGCGAATCCACCGAATTGCGCGACCGCTTGGAAGAAAACACAAAATACTTCAAAAAACAAATCATCGAAGCAGGTTTTGATATCAAGCCGGGCGATTCACCGATTGTGCCGATTATGCTATACGACGCGGCACTTTCACAGAAATTCGCCAACCGACTGTTAGAAGAAGGGGTATACGCCATTGGTTTCTTCTATCCAGTTGTAGCCAAAGGTCAAGCGAGAATCCGAACACAAATTTCTGCGGCACACACCAAAGAACATTTGGATAAAGCAATTGCAGCGTTTATTAAGGTTGGGAAAGAGTTGGGGGTGATTAAATAGACCTTGATGTCTTTAATAGAATGATTTTAACCTTTTGGCTGATGTCAAAAACCAATGGTTATTTTTAAAATAAATTAGGGTGCCAGATTATTTATGATTGTTTCGAAAACATCCAATGAGAATTACATTTCATACCTCATTTTTGAGATTTTTATGGTTGCCTTAGCGACAGGGCTACTGGTTGGATGCACATTGTTTTATTTATTGGGTCGTTCAGAATCGAATAACAATGACAATCACGCGCTGAGCTATTTGTTAACTAACTTTTGGGTCTATTTTATCATTTGCTTAGTTCCTGCGATTTTTTCAGCTCTATTTGTTGTGTATTACCGTAGACGAAGCTACATTGTTGGTTTCAAAGCAGATGTCGAAAACATTTTTCTTCAAGTTCGAGGTCTGTCTTCCAATTCCTTGGATACAATTGTCATCAAGAGATCAGATTCTAAAATCACAAAATTTGAAGACCCAGCATTTCTGATTGTACCTCGGTATAAAGGCTACAGAATAATGGAACATTCCTCTGGACGCAAATTTGAATTTGTATCCAACAATTTCATTTGGGAAAAACAAATAAAAGATAACATCTTAATTTCCAAATTATTGGAGTTGATGGCCAAATAGTTTGAGGTAATTTTGTTTTCTGAATGCAAATTAAGCCGATGCAATTCAAGGCAGACATTCGCTGATTTTTATTCTATCAGCGTTGATCTGCCAAATCTGCGTCATCAGCGTTCCATTTTCCAAGCCTCTATCTACCTCTCCAATTTCCCAAAAGTACTCGTCAACGCTGCTTTCAACTTATCAGCAGCTTCACTAATGGCGATATCCATCGTGCTATTTCTTGCAGTAACTGTTACGGGTTGCAATCCTTTGGGACGGGCTTCGATGCGACATTGAATATCGTCGGCACCTGATTTTTCACCGTTTTGATCGGTTAAGTGAACTTCTAGTCGCGTTAGTTTATCATCGAAATGTTTCAACGCAGCCGACATGCGCTCGTCGATGTAGGCTTGTAATCTGGCTGAACTCTCAATGTGCTTATCTGTGTTTACTTGTACTTTCATTGTCTTGATTTTATTTCACAAAAATAGAATTTATCTCGTTCTTTGAATCTGACTTTTGTCAGCAGAACTGTTATAATCTGTTAATCTGTTTTTCGATTCACCACCCAGCCTAAACCAACACCTCCACCAAAACCCCAGGGCACACTGGCTGCTTTTCTGGTTTCCACAAACCCATGAACGGTGAGTTTCGAAAATGTAAGCGCTGTCAACTGCACACCAAAACTACAGGCGTATTTCACTTTACTGCTGTTGTTGGCTGTGTTGCGAATGAAATCTATGCCTAGTACATTGGCGTATGGACTCACTTCAAAATGACTTCCAATCGCTTGGTGATAGGAGAGACCTTCTGGTAAAATGAGGAGTAATAAGCCCGATACAATGCCGAATGTGCCGCGTGTTGTACTGTCGCCATCAAAGGCGCGTGAGAATCCTGCCGCCATTAAAATTGGACCACCAACCAAACCCATCGGTGTGTGCACATGTCTGGTTTGATTGTTCAATTGCAAAACATCAAAATTGTAGCGCAATCCAACACGGTCTGAAATTAACCAACGAGCGCCTATCGAGCCACCATAATAAGCGGAGTTGCCGTATGTGCCAAACATTCCGCTAGCTTCTACACGGAAGCTTTTTTGGGTCAATTGTCCCCAAGTTGTAGCATAAACCAAAAGGCAAGCGAATATTAATGTGTATTTCATGTTTTTTTTGTAAAGATAAGAAACATTGAAGCAAATTTTGAAAAGTAGCGTCTACAATCATTTATCATTCCTTTTGGGTGACGTTAATAACTCTTCAAAAATGTATTGAATGAATGAAATGAATTCAGCTTTCATTCGCTAACTTTGATGCTCTATTTTTAGAAGCCTATGTACCTCATTTTTGACACCGAAACCACTGGTTTACCCCGCGATTATAAAGCTCCCATAACAGCTACTGACAATTGGCCGCGTTGCATTCAATTGGCTTGGCAGTTGCATGATGATTTGGGTCAACTCGTGGAGGCCAAAAGCTTTTTGGTGAAACCCAATGGTTTTGATATTCCTTATGATGCCGAGCGTATTCACGGTATTTCTACACAATTGGCAACGGAATTGGGGCACGACCTAGAAGAAGTTGCAATAGCTTTCAATGAAGTTCTAGGTAGAACGAAATTTGTTGTTGGTCAAAATGTTGAATTCGACCTTAAAATTATGGGTTGCGAATTTCATCGTTTGCAGCTTGAAACACCTTTACTTGAATTGCCCAGCTTGGATACTTGTACCGAAGATACAGCCAAAATGTGTCAAATTCCGGGTGGTTTGGGCGGAAAATTCAAATTGCCTACGCTTTCTGAATTGCATAAACATTTGTTTGAAGAAAGTTTTGTTGAAGCCCACAATGCTACTGCCGACGTTGAGGCCACTTCGCGCTGTTTCTTGGAATTGGTGCGCCGCGAGTTTTTTTCTACAGAAACTTTGCTCGCAGATGGCGAATATTTAGAGCGCTTTAAGATTGCCAATCCAGCGCCTTTTGCATTGGTAGGCCTAAAACATTTGAACCTCAAAGCGGAAAGTAAAAAACTACAAGCAACTGAACCACAGGCGGAAGTGGTGAGTAGCGACGATAAAAAAGAAAACCTCCGCCGACTTGAAGAAATTGATTTTATTCATCTCCATAACCATTCGCGGTTTTCAATTTTGCAATCCACCATCGACGTTGATGGCTTGGTGAAGAAAGCTGCGAAACTCAAAATGCCTGCCGTTGCGCTCACAGATTCTGGCAATATGATGGGGGCTTTTCTCTTTGAAAAAGCTGTTTCCAAACACAATAAGGCCGTTAAAGCGGAGCGTGCCAAAGCTGAAGAAGAGGGCAGACCTTTTGATGGTCAAGAAATCATGCCAATCATCGGTATTCAGCTCAATGTTTGCCGAGATCATTTGGATAAGTCCAACAAAGACAACGGCTACGAAGTGGTGTTTTTAGCCAAGAACAAAACGGGCTATCACAACCTAGCCAAGATGGCTTCAATTGCCTATACCGATGGTTTTTACTACATACCACGCATCAGCAAAGAGGTAGTTGAGCAACACAAAGAGGGCGTAATGGTACTCACCGGAAATTTACGCGGTGAAGTACCCAGTCTTTTGTTGAATGTTGGTGAAAAACAAGCGGAAGAAGCCTTGATTTGGTGGAAAGAGCAGTTCAACGATGATTTGTACATCGAGATCATGCGCCACGGTCAGGAAGATGAAGAACGCGTGAATGTGTTGCTTGTAAAATTAGCGAAATCACATGGAGTGAAGTTGCTCGCCAGTAATTGTAATTATTATTTAGATAAAGAACATGCCACCTCGCACGATGTTTTGCTTTGTGTGAAAGATGGACAGCTCCAAGCCACGCCGAAAGGCAGAGGTCGCGGATTCCGTTTTGGCCTCGATAATGAGGAGTATTATTTCAAATCGTCGGAGGAAATGAAAGCCTTGTTCTCCGATTTGCCCGAAGCCATTGAAAGCGCTGCTGAAATTTATGCCAAATGTGAGGCTTACACTTTGCAGCGGGATATTTTACTTCCTAATTTCGATTTTCCAGAAGAATTTAAAGATCCGCTCGATGATGACGATGGCGGGAAACGTGGCGAAAATGCCTATCTCCGTCATTTGACCTACGAAGGAGCGAAAGAGCGCTACGGCGAAATCTCTGATGAAATCCGTGAACGACTGGATTTTGAGTTGACAACCATTGCAAATTCTGGTTATCCGGGTTACTTCTTGATTGTTCAGGATTTTTGTCATGCCGCACGAAAAATGAACGTGTGGGTAGGACCTGGTCGTGGTTCGGCGGCGGGTTCAGCAGTGGCCTATTGCTTGAAAATCACGAATGTTGACCCCATCAAATACGATCTACTTTTTGAGCGTTTCTTAAATCCAGAGCGTGTGTCGATGCCCGATATCGATATCGACTTTGATGATGAAGGTCGCGGTCGGGTAATCGATTATGTGATCAACAAATATGGTGCATCTCAAGTGGCGCAAATCATCACTTATGGCACCATGGCGGCCAAATCGTCTATCCGCGACACATCACGCGTGATGAATTTGCCTTTGCCTGATGCAGATAGAATTGCCAAATTGGTTCCTGATTTGTCGCTCAACAAGCTTTTCGCCATGAGCGAGGCTGAGTTGGCGGATAAGTTGAACGGTGAGGATTTGGAAAAAGCCCGTCAGTTGAGATCAATCGCTTCGGGTAGGGACTTGGCAGCTCAAGTTGTTCAGCAAGCGATTAGTTTGGAGGGCTCCATGCGCAACACGGGGATTCACGCTTGTGGTGTTATTATTACGCCGGACAAAATCACCAATTTTGTTCCCGTAGCTACTGCCAAAGACTCGGATATGGTTTGTACCCAATTCGACAACTCGGTAGCGGAAGATGCGGGTCTGTTGAAGATGGACTTCTTGGGATTAAAAACATTGACGTTGCTCAAAGATGCCGTTGAATTGGTGCGTTTGCGTCATGGCATTGAACTCAATCCAGATGATTTCCCGATAGATGATGAGAAGACGTATCAATTGTTCCAACGCGGAGAAACAGTCGGCATTTTCCAATACGAATCTCCCGGTATGCAAAAGTATCTCCGCGAATTGAAACCAACCGTTTTTGGTGATTTGATTGCCATGAACGCTTTGTATCGACCTGGACCGTTGGAATACATCCCGTCGTTTGTTCGCCGAAAAAATGGAGAAGAGGAGATCAAATACGATTTAGAAGCCTGTGAAGAATATTTGAAAGAAACTTATGGCATCACGGTTTATCAGGAGCAGGTGATGTTGCTGTCGCAGAAATTGGCTGATTTCACGAAAGGTGAAGCCGACGTTTTGCGTAAAGCGATGGGTAAAAAACAGAAAGATGTCTTGGACAAAATGAAGCCCAAGTTCATTGAACAAGCTCATGCGAAAGGACATCCGAAAGATACATTGGAAAAAATTTGGCGCGACTGGGAGGCGTTTGCTTCTTATGCGTTCAATAAATCGCACTCCACATGTTATGCTTGGATTGCATACCAAACTGCCTATTTGAAGGCAAATTATCCTTCAGAATATATGGCCGCGGTTTTGTCCAATAACATGAGCGACATCAAGCAGGTGAGCTTTTTCATGGAGGAATGTCGTCGTGCAAAAATTCCTGTTTTGGGTCCCGATGTGAATGAATCGCTGTTCAAATTTGCGGTGAACAAAGAAGGCGCCGTTCGTTTTGGTCTGGGGGCAATTAAAGGTGTTGGCGAAAAACCAGTTTCTTCTATTATTGCTGCCCGAGAAAGTGCAGGTCCCTACAAATCACCAGCAGATTTTGCCAGTCGCGTAGATTTGCGGGTTTGTAACAAACGCGTTTTAGAAAACTTGACTTTGGCGGGAGGATTTGACTCGTTTGCGAATTTTCATCGGGCACAATTTTTAACCCCCACCAGTTCAGGACGCACGTATTTGGAAGACTTGGTGCGCTATGGTGGCAATTTGCAGAGCGATGCCGATTCTGCGCAGGTTTCTCTTTTTGGTGATGATGTGGCTGTTGAAATGCCCGAACCAATTCCGCCAAAAGTGGATCCATGGAACGCCCTATTTGCCCTGAACAAAGAAAAAGAAGTGGTTGGGATTTATATTTCTGGTCACCCCTTAGACGATTTTAAACACGAAATTAAAGCATTTTGTACTGCAACTTTGGCTGAACTAGAAGACCTCAACAGCGTAAAAAAAACAGAGGTCAAAATTGCTGGAATTATTACCCGTCAAGAAACACGAATTTCGAGAAAAGGCGACCAGTTTGGTGATATGACCATTGAAGATTTTACTGGGGCCTATCGCTTCATGATTTTCAATGAAGATTTCTTGAAGTACAGACATTACATGGCCGACAACACGAGTGTTTTTATTGTTGCGAAAATTGTTCCCAAGCGTTTCACTACTACCAACGAAAAAGAACTCAAAATTCAGCAAATTGAGTTGTTGCGCGACTTCCGACAAAGTAGGGTAGAGGAATTGAAAATCCATGTGGACAACAACATGCTCACGGCTTCATACATCCAAGAAATGCACGAACTTTTATCTGAACACAATGGTAAATGTCGTTTGCGTTTTATCGTTAAAGACGACTTCAACGACATGGAATTGAGCATGCCTTCCAAAACAGTAAAAGTGGATTTGAGCGATCAATTGATTCGAAAATTGGAAGAAGAAAACATCGATTTCGAATTGGCATGATGGGGAAGATGCTAGATATGAATAGCGGGATTTTGAATCCTCCCCCTAAATCCCCCTCCAAAGGGGGAATAAAAAAAATCTTTGATTTTTTTCCCAGAGCAACCAGACCCGAGTGGGCAACTTCATTTCAAGTATTTACGAAAAAAATTATTTGGGGACGATTCCCCCTTTGGAGGGGGATAAAGGGGGAGGACTTGGCTAAGAACACTTTGAACCAGTTGTTCAAGTTAATAGCATTCATAGTCGCCCTTACTTTCTTCACCAACTCTTCCGCCCAAACTTTCTTCGAGCCTGCCGACAGTTTGAATAAACGCCGTCTGATTGCTACGCACACGGGTCTTGGCGTGGCCTACGCAGGCTCCATGATTGGTCTCGCGCAGGTGTGGTACAAAAACCAAGAATCGCAAGGATTTCAGCTGTTCAATGACAGCAAACACTGGTTGCAAATGGATAAAATAGGGCATACTTATTCTGCTTATTGGATGCAAAATCGGGCATTTTCCATGTATCGCTGGTCTGGAATGGAGCAAAACAAAGCATTGCTGTGGTCGTCGATGTTTAGTGTTTTGTTTATGAACACCTTTGAAATCATGGATGGTTTTTCGCCCAATTACGGTTTCTCTTGGGCAGATGTGGGCGCTAACACTTTGGGAATTGGTCTTTTTTCGGCGCAACAACATTTTTTCGGTCAACAACATCTGACCATGAAGTTTTCCTATTCGCATTCTCCTTTTGCGCAATACCGACCAGAATTGTTGGGCTCCACAACTCCAGAGCGCTTGCTGAAAGACTACAATGGACAAACCTATTGGTTCAGTTTGAGTTTGGGCACAATCACCCCAGAAGCTTGGCGGATTCCAGATTGGCTTTGTTTGAGTTTTGGCTATTCCATCTCCGAAAAATTGAAAAGTGA
>DIUF01000071.1:0-8075 GCA_002422285.1 Flavobacteriales bacterium UBA6165
TGGGCAGAAACCACGTTTATTTCATAAGCGATGTCGAATTCCTTTAAAATTTTTGCTGCTTCTTGCATAATCGGTAAATCCGAAATGCTCCCCATGATAATTCCAACTTTAGCCATTGTTTTGTTTTTTGAAGTTTGTGAAGTGCAAATTTACCGATTCCCGCCGATTGGAAGTCAAATTGATTGAGAATTGTAGAGAATCTCTATTCTTGAAACGACATTTTTCTACACAAAATACGTTGAACAAAAAAGGCTTGCATAAATCCAATTCCGTAAGCAAATAGTTGAATCAAACTGGTAGTCATGGACAAATAGGCGACTTCGAAGTTTTTATTTTTTTGCCACGAATCTACAAAAATCAGCAGAAGGAATAGAGCAACAGGGAGCATAAGCCAAATCGAAAACAACACGCTTAATACAAGTAATACCAAAGTGCCTATTGTGAAAATCGCAGGAGCAAAGTGCAACAATTTTAAGGACTCAGGATGAATTTTCGAAATCGTGACACGTGCAATTCCGAAGTTGTAAACCTGACGTACAAACTGCTCAATGGAAGTCCTACGTTTGTGATAAACAAATGCTTTCGGAATGAGTGCCGTCTTAAATCCAGCTTTTATAATTTGTATGCTCAAATCCAGATCTTCGCCAGCTGCTTTGGTGTATGCGTAGCGCATGGTTGGAAATCCTCCAGTTTTTTCATAGACCTCTTTGGTGATGCCCATGTTGAAACTACGCGGATGGAATTTTTCTAATTTTTCACTTGCTCCTCTGATTCCACCTGTGGTAAAAAAAGACGTCATGGCATAATTAATAGCCTTTTGATTACGAGAAAACCCTTTATCTGCTGCGTCTGGTCCGCCAAAAGCATCCACAGGATTTGCGGTCAAAAATGAGCGCACTTCATAAATATATTGCGGTGGCAAAACACAATCAGAATCCAGGAAAATACAATAATCACCGTTAGCGCGTTCTACACCATAGTTTCTAGATAAACCGGGACCTGTATTCTCTTTGAAGAAATATTGAATCGGAAATTCGCCTTTGAACTGATTACAAATGTCTTCACACGGTACATTCGATCCGTCCTCAACCACAATCAATTCAAAATCTTTATCGTTTTGATTGGCTAAACTCTGCAGCAACTCCATGACCTCATCGGGTCTGTTATAAACCGGAACAATGAGTGATAATTTGAGTTCGTGCTGCATGTCTATTTATTTCGCAACTTTTTCGAGCATGGGTACAAAGGCAAAATCGCCAAATGTTTCTTCAGTCAATGAGCCATCAGCATTCTTGGTGAAACGATACATCACTTGTTTTCCATCATCGCCAATTGGAATCACGATGCGACCACCAGTCTTTACTTGCTCTACCAATTTTTCAGGTAAAAACGGAGCGCCACAAGTAACTAATACACCATCGAAAGGTGCATATGCAGGCAGACCTTTATAGCCATCACCAAAATAAAGGGCTGGCGTATACCCTAATACATCTAGGTCTTTCTTTGCTTTGATAAATAATTCTTTCTGACGTTCAACGCTATAAACACGCGCCCCAACTTCACATAAAATAGCGGTTTGATAGCCCGATCCAGTGCCAATTTCCAAAACTTTATTTCCTTTTTTCAATTCGAGAAGTTGGGTTTGAAAAGCAACGGTAAAAGGCTGGGAAATTGTTTGACCCGCACCAATCGGAAAAGCCTTATCCTGATAAGCAAAATTCAAAAATGACGAATCGAAAAAGAAATGTCGAGGCACTTTCAACAAAGCCTCGATCACTTTTTTGTCGGTTATTCCCTTTTTCTGCAAATCTTCGACCAATTTGCGGCGCATTCCTTGGTGTTTAAACGTGTCAATCATAGTTGTCCAAAGATAGAAATAAGCAAAATGCCCGAAATTGAAGTCCCGGGCATTTATTAACATTATTAAGTAGATTTTAATTAGTGGTCTTGCGGCTCATCTTTTTCCACTGGGAATAACTTCTCTGCATTTGGCACACCCTGAAGACGGTCCAAAAACTCCTCAATTTGAGCCACAGACAAGTTTTTACCAATTATTTTCTTGTCCTTATCCAAAATGAACACTTTCGGATTGGCAATCACATCAAAATACTCCTGATACTGAAGCGACTGCACGTTGGTAATCGCTTTCTCATTGGCATTCTTAGAAACGAACTGATATGGGTCTTTTACGGCCTCTTCATACAACCATTTGGTAATAGCAACATTGATAAAGGTCATGTTGTGCTTTTTGATGAACTCCTTCCATTTTTCGAAGTCGTCACCCGTGGCTTTACCAACTGCATAAACTTCAACACCGCGTGCCTTTAACTTTTCGTTATACAAACGAGCCATTTTGGGTGTTTCTTTCTTACAATGACCACACTCTGGGTCCCAAAAATAAAGTATGGTGTAATCAGCTTTCACGTCATACATTGAATACCATTTTTGATTGGTAGAATCAGGTAAAATCAAATTATGCGGGCGAACTCCAACGACTAAATGCTGCAATTTATTTGCCTTCTCACAAAAAGTTTCCAATTTATCTGGTGTGAGCCAGTAGATCAAATTATTCGGTTTACCCAAATTTGGACAGAAATATTTGACTGCCAACATGATCCATACTTTATCGTGACCCATAATTTTTGACTTGTCGTATTTCTGAACCAAATAGGTTAACACAAATTGGAACATATCCGATTTTTTATCAAAACGCTCAATCAATTCAATTCCATAATATAAGATTGTATCCGGAATTGGAATCATCATTTGGTCGCCGAAATACAAATCCAAACGCTGTTCGAAAATGGAAAAATTGACCAAACGGTCATCCTTGAAATCGATATTATCAAAGAAATGTTCGCGGTAATAGTGAAAAACAAAATTTGAGTCAACCATAGAACCATCTGCATTTCTTGGGGCTTCAGGCACATCAATTTCGATACCCATTTTCACAAATTTACCGACCAATAGCTTATTATGATCTTGTGCGAATTTGACTATGTAGGCCTTCATTCTTTCATTGAGTTGTTTCAATTTGGCCTCATCATTACCATTGGCTTGAATTTGAGAACGCTCTTTATTGCCCCTAACCAATTCTTGTAAATAGGCATAAAACAGTTTATTCTCCTCAGATTTTTTGACAACAGCGGTCTCAGGACTCATAGTCAAATAGTCCACATGAATTTCGATTTCCTTTTCGCCAGAAGATTTGATAAAGTCCAAAGTCTTCTTGCCAGCAAAGTATAAAGACATCATACCATCCTTATGCTTTTTCCCATCAAAAACAACGTAGTCCTTCACAATTTTGGCCG
The DNA here is from genome assembly GCA_002422285.1 of Flavobacteriales bacterium UBA6165. Taxonomy (GTDB): domain Bacteria; phylum Bacteroidota; class Bacteroidia; order Flavobacteriales_D; family Crocinitomicaceae; genus UBA6165. The sequence continues at coordinate 3,312 of DIUF01000071.1, forward strand.
TATCAGCCATGTACTTTTTGTTGCCAAAATGTCGAATCAAATAAACCTCTTCATCTTCGGCGTTGGTAATTTTAAACTTGATTTGTTGTGCGAAAATTGGGCTTGCTAATCCGACCCATAAAATCATAAACCATTTGCTCATAATGCTATCCCTTTTTGTTAATGTTTTACTGATTTTCAAATATCAGACCAAAGTTAATGTTTCTGATTATTTGACACATTTTAATCCATGTAAATCCTCGTTGACAGTCCAAAAAACGATATCTTTCATATTTTGGTTGCGCGTTGAGTTGCTAAATAACTGTTAATATCAAAAAGCGTTCAAGACTTAGCAATGTAAGATAAAATTCGCTTATAGTTCCAAAGCACTAGACCCCAGGCCAATAACACGATTATGAGCAAGCCCAACCACGACGGCCAAAATTCAACCAGGAGACCAAAATTCATCAAGACATTGTCGATGGCATATTTCAATGCAGCAAAAAGGGCTAAAACCAGCAGCAAAACCAAAGCAAATCTGCGCAAGAAAAAATGATAAAAATGAGACGCAATTTGTTTGGGATGGTAGCCAATGTGCAATAAAGTTTGGACTTCATAGGCCGATTCTGAAACGAGCAGCATGGAAAATTGGGCGAGCATCATACCGCACAATACAACGATGATTAGTGCGATAATAAACAGCACGCTCAGCACAACATAAAGCATGCCTTGTATTTTCACGACCAACAATTCATTTTCTTTGATTTCGAGATTCAAATCGTCCATCAACTGTTCAAAATCGCCATATTTCTTTTGATCCAATTGCAAAATGAGAAGGGTTGGCGCTGTGGTTTTGTCTTCTGCAAAATTTAGATTTCCAAAAGTCATAAAACTCATTGGCACCAACACAGAATTCATCTGATTGGAAAAACCAACGATGCGCGCTTTGTAGCTTTGTTTGCGCCCAAGACCTCTCAATTCTATCGTGAAGTTGAGTGTTTTGGCAATATCCTCTGAAACTTGGGGAATGTTGTATGACGCGGCAAATTGATTGAGCATCAACATAAAATCGCGTGGCATAACCAAGGGAATCAGCTCAGAATGTTCATCCCAGCGCCAATTTTCCAGTTTCAAGTCGAGCATATCATCGTCTACCGCCTGAATAAAAATATCTGTGCTGAAATAGGGCAAACCTTCTTCGCGCATGGCCAATGAAACATAAAATTGATTGTTGACCACAGGCGCCACTTTTTGTATCGCGGGATGGTCGTTCAAAAGTTCCAAATCTTCACTTGTAAACACAGCATTATTGCTATCAAAAGCAGCGTATTTACTCACTTTTTTTTGTGCAACGACCAAATTGGCTCCTATAGAATCTGCCCCTGAAGCCAAATTTTTGATGGCACCAAAATAATGCACAACCGCCAGTAAAAACAAAAAACCAACTACTGCCCCGATGGTAACAATGAGCAACTGCAATCTGTCCAATTTATGAAAAAGCATTTTCTTAATCATCACAGATAGAGCATTTGGTTGAACTTATTGTTGTAGGTTTCTCCTAGTGTGGTCATAAAACATCCTGCATTCAAATGTTCGCAGCGATTTAAAATCAACTCTAGGGCGATGGCTGTGTTTTCTTCGTCCAAATGACTGAAAGGTTCATCCATCAACAGATACTGAAACTTTGGAATCATTGCACGCACAATGGCCACGCGTTGTTGCTGACCTTGCGATAAAGTACCACAAGATTGATTCAATTTATCGCCCAATCCCAATTTTGAAAGCATCTCGATTACTTCATCGAATTTTAAATCGCTACCCAAATCCCATTTGATGCGTAAATTTTCTTCGGTACTGAGGTTTGGAAAAAGTTGCAAATCTTGGAATATAACGGAATACACGTTTTTGCGCATTTCTGTCCAGCGGTTGATATCCCATTGCTGAATATTTTCGTTGTTGAATAAGATTTGCCCTGAATAATCTGTTCGAAGCCCATAAATAAGATGAATGAAGGTAGTTTTTCCTTTTCCACTGGAGGCATTGAGCAGTGTTTTGTTGTTGAAATCCAATTCGAAGCTACGTTCCCAAACAGAATTTTCGCCGTGATGGAGTCCTTCAAGAGGTTTGGGCAGTATGTTTTCGAAGCGAATCATCAGGTTTTATTCTGAAACCCAACCTCTAACAATTCCGCGCTCTTCTTGGGCAATAAAATCCAAAATTTGCTTTTTCTCAGCGCAATCAGCAATCGTTGATTGAATGATATCAATCGCTTTCTTCACATTTGAGTTTTGGACAAATAAAATGCGATAAATATCCTCGATTGTGCGCACTTGTTCATCTGAAAAACTTCTTCTTCGTAAACCAACAGAATTCACACCAATATAGGACAAAGGTTCACGGGCAACGCGCACAAAGGGCGGCACACTTTTTCTAATTAAAGAAGCCCCACCAACAAAAGCATGAGCGCCGATTGTTACAAATTGTTGAGCGGCAACTTTTCCTTCTAAAATGGCGAAATCTTCGATATTCACATGACCAGAAAGCGCTGTATAATTAGCCAAAATCACGTTGTTCCCAATGATACAATCGTGAGCTACATGCACATAACCCATTAGTAAACAGTTGTTTCCGATTTTGGTGGTCATTTTATCTGTTGTGCCGCGGTGAATGGTAACACACTCGCGAATAACCGTATTGTTTCCAATTTCGCAAGTCGTATATTCACCAGAAAATTTCAAATCTTGCGGAACAGCGCCAATGACAGCTCCGGGAAATATTTCACAATTTGAGCCAATCCTAGTACCGGGATAAATGACAACATTCGGACCTATTTTGGTGTTTTCACCAATAATGACATCCTCATAAATGGTAGAAAATTGTTCAACAACAACACCCTGCCCCAATTGAGCTTTCGGTGAAACGACTGCAAATTGATGGATCATAATTATGCTTTGTCTTTGATTACTTGCGCCAACATCACCGATTCAGAAACTGGTTGACCATTCACGTAAGCTGTTCCTTTCATATTTACCAAACCTCTGCGGATTGGGCTTACTAACTTCAACTCAAAAACAACGGTATCACCTGGAATCACTTTTTGCTTGAACTTGGTCTCGTCAATTTTCATGAAGTAGGTCGAGTATTTTTCTGGCTCGTCCACTTGGCTCAGTGCAAATATCCCGCCAACTTGCGCCATGGCTTCAATTTGCATCACACCGGGCATCACAGGATTTCCGGGAAAATGTCCCGTGAAATATGGTTCATTCATCGTCACGTTTTTGATACCCACAATGTGCTCATCGCCCAAATCAATGATGCGATCGACCATCAGGAATGGGTAACGGTGTGGCAACATGCGCTCAATATCGTTAATGTCGTAAACCGTTTTGGTGAGATCAAATTGCTTGCCTTTTTTCTCTTGTTTTTTGATTTGTTCTTTGAGTACTTTGGCAAATTGAACATTGCCGTAATGTCCAGGGCGAGCAGCCAGAATGTGCGCTTTGATGAATTTTCCAACCAAAGCCAAATCGCCAACAATGTCCAACAATTTATGTCGTGCTGGCTCGTTTCTATAATGTAGTTCGATATTATTCAAAACACCAGAACCCTTGATTTCAATTTTGGTATCTTCTTTGCCCAACAATTTGGCCAATGCATCCAATTCTTCTTGTGGGACATGTTCACGCTCCACCAAAACAATAGCATTGTCGATATCACCACCTTTGATGAGATTGTTTTTTGCTAAAAACTCTAACTCGCGCAAGAAAACAAAAGTTCTGCAAGGCGCAATTTCTTCGTTGAAATTTTCGAGGGTATAAATATTCGCATGGTCGGTGCCCAACACATTGGATTTATAATCCACCATAACCGTTAGGCGATACACATCATCCGGTACAGCCAAAAATTCTATGCCGCGCTCCTCATCTTCCCAAGGAATATTCTCATCCAACTCGAAATAAACACGTGCAGCTTCTTGTTCTTCAAATCCTACTTCTAGAATTTTCTTTACAAAAGGTGCAGCGCTACCATCCATGATTGGCATTTCAGAGCTATCCACTTGGATTAAAGCGTTGTCGACCATATTGCCATACAAGGCAGAAAGCACATGTTCAACAGTATTTACGCGAACGCCATTGTGTTCAAGAGTTGTCCCACGGTTGGTATCCACAACTAAATCACAATCTGCTTTGATAATCGGTTGACCTTCAAGATCAACACGTTGAAATTTATAACCATGATTGGCAGGTGCTGGACAAATGGTTAGGTTCACTTTGGAGCCCGTGTGTAATCCGATACCACTAAAACTAATGGCCTCTTTTAAGGTTCGTTGTTTTTCGCTCATCTCGTTTAATCTCTGTTTTTCAGTTTGTCTTCAATGTCTTGCAAGCGCTTCAAAATCTGCGGCAATTTGCGGAAGCCAAAATAAGACTTTTTAAAATCATCTATAGGAATGGCGGGAGAGCCCAAGAGCACCTCACCTTCTTTTCTAATATCATTTGGAATACCCGATTGGGCAGCAATCTTGACGTCGTCGGCAATTTTTATGTGCCCACTAATGCCTACTTGTCCGCCAACTTGCACTCGAGCACCAATTTTCGTAGAACCAGCAACACCAACTTGAGCCGCCATTGCTGTATTTTCTCCTAATTCAACATTATGCGCTATTTGTACCAAGTTGTCTAATTTCACACCACGGCGTAAAATTGTGGAACCCAATGTGGCTCTATCCACGCAGGTATTGGCTCCAATTTCCACAAAATCTTCTAGAATTACATTACCAATTTG
>DIUF01000071.1:8115-8935 GCA_002422285.1 Flavobacteriales bacterium UBA6165
CCAGCGTAAATCACGCAACCATCGCCAATTTTTACATTGTCGCCGATGTAGGCATTGGGATAAATTTTAACATCTTTGCCAATCACTGCGCCATCAGCAATGTATGCAAATGCTCCTAAGTACAAATCATCTGAAACTTTTGCGGACTCAGAAATGAAACTTGGCTGTTCAATTTTTGGTTGTTTGACTTTAAACTGGTTATAAGCCTCAAGCAATTTGGCGAAACAAGCATAGGCGTCATCCACTTTGATTAAAGTCAAGGTATTGGGCAAGACAGCTGATGGGGAAAAAGTCTTATTTACTATGGCAACAGAAGCACCTGTGGAATAGATATATTCCTCGTACTTTGGATTGGCAAGAAACGATAAAGTATTGATTTTACCTTCCTCTATTTTCGATAAGCCGCGCACCACAACCGATGCATCACCTTCGATTTCTCCATTTAAAATGCCTGCTATTTGGCCTGCTGTAAATTCCATCGCCCAAAAGTAAAAAAATTACCCGTGATGGAGTATGCGCTTAACAAATCATTTTGAAAGAGCCATTGTTAACAACAGCAATTTCGACATTATTTCATGCTAGCAGTGGGAAAACAAACCGCGTATTTTGTGACCGGTTTACTCAAAGTTGAAATATTGAGATTATCAGAAGCAATGGTAAGAGGAATAATTTCCCCATTCGACATGAGGATTTGAATTTGGTCGCGTTCAGAGTTGTATGCCTTGTTGGTGAGTTGATCAGAAATCACAAACCATTTTGCATCTTCTCTGGAAAGATTCAAGGTATCTGCTGCCATATCAATCTCTAAACTCAATCTTTC
>DIUF01000093.1:0-16060 GCA_002422285.1 Flavobacteriales bacterium UBA6165
TTCCCAGAAATTTTGGGCGGTCGCGTGAAAACATTGCATCCGAAAATTTTTGGTGGTATTTTGAACCGCCGCGACAATACTACAGACCAACGCGAAATCAATAAATTTGATATTCCAGAAATAGACTTGGTGATTGTGGACCTCTACCCTTTCGAGGCCACCGTGGCTTCTGGTGCATCGCATCAAGACATCATCGAAAAGATTGACATCGGTGGTATTTCTTTGATACGCGCCGCTGCCAAAAACTTCAATGATGTGCTCATCGTGCCATCGGTAGATCGCTACGCAGAATTGTTGGCGACACTTGAAAACAACGGCTGCGCAACAACACTGGAAGAAAGACAGCGTTTTGCCATGTATGCATTTGCCGTTTCATCGCACTACGATTCCCATATTTTCAATTATTTTTCAACACAAAACAACGACGGCGGATTGTTGCGCATCGCTGAAAACAACTCACAAGTGCTGCGCTATGGTGAAAACCCACATCAAAAAGGTGTTTTCTTCGGCGATTTGAATGCATTTTTCAATCAACTTCACGGCAAAGAATTATCATACAACAACTTACTGGATGTAGACGCCGCCATAAATTTGATTCGCGATTTCGAAGGTGCTGAGCCAACATTCGGAATTTTGAAGCACAACAACGCCTGCGGTTTTGCATCTCGACCAACATTAAAAGAAGCCTATGAAACAGCATTGGGTGCCGATCCAGTTTCAGCGTTTGGTGGTATTTTGGTATGCAACACAAACATGGATTTAGGCACCGCCACATTGGTCAACGATTTATTCTGTGAAGTGGTAATTGCTCCCGCATTCGATGAGGCCGCACTTGAATTGTTAAAGTCGAAGAAAAATCGTATTCTACTGGTTGACAAAGGCTTACCGCTCCCAAAACAAAATTACCGCTCAGCATTGAATGGCATTTTGGTTCAGGATAAAGATGATAAAGTTGAACAAGCTGCGGATTTAACCGTGCAAACACAAGTTGCTCCAACAGCTGAGCAAATTGAAGACCTATTGTTCGCCAACAAATTGGTAAAACACACCAAATCCAACACGATTGTTTTGGTGAAAAACAGACAACTTCTGGCGAGCGGAACAGGTCAAACATCTCGTGTGGATGCCTTACAACAAGCCATCCACAAAGCAAAAACTTTCAATTTCGAATTGCTGGGTGCAGTAATGGCTTCCGATGCTTTTTTCCCCTTCCCAGATTGTGTAGAAATAGCAGACAATGAAGGAATCAAAACTGTCATCCAGCCAGGCGGATCAATCAAAGATGAATTGAGCATAAACTACTGTAATGAGCACGGCATGTCGATGGTTTTCACAGGAGTTAGACATTTTAAACACTGATTTAAGTTTTTATTCCTGCGCACACGGTAAGCTACGTTTTTTCGTTGTAACTTTGTGCAATTCGAAACGTTTGAACCCTTAATCACGATTTTATACCAGAATGGGATTATTTGATTTTTTTGTACAAGAGATTGCCATTGACCTTGGTACAGCCAACACACTTATTATAATGAACGACAAAGTGGTTATTGACGAACCATCTATTGTTGCAAAAGATATTCAAACAGGCAAGATTGTCGCAATCGGTAAGAAAGCGCAACAAATGCATGGTAAAACCCACAAATTAATAGAAACCATTAGGCCACTGAGAGATGGTGTTATTGCCGATTTCTATTCTGCCGAACAAATGATTCGTGGGTTCATCAAAATGATTAAACCAGGTTCACGTTTGTTCAACCCAACTTTGCGTATGGTGGTTTGTATTCCATCGGGCATCACAGAAGTAGAAAAACGCGCTGTAAAAGATTCAGCTGAACATGCTGGCGCCAAAGATGTTTACTTGATTCACGAACCAATGGCTGCGGCTATTGGTATCGGAATCGACGTTGAAGAACCCATGGGCAACATGATTATCGACATCGGAGGTGGAACATCTGAAATTGCCGTAATTGCCTTAGGAGGAATCGTTTGCGATAAATCTATTCGTGTTGCTGGGGACGATTTTACCAGTGATATTGAAGACTACATGCGTCGTCAGCACAACATTTTAGTGGGTGAAAGAACGGCTGAAGAAATCAAAATCAACGTGGGTGCAGCTATGACAGAATTGGACAATCCACCACCTGATTATGCAGTGCGCGGTCGTGACTTGATGACAGGTATTCCAAAAGAAATCATCATCAATTACTCTGAAATTGCAGTCGCTTTGGACAAATCCATATCAAAAATTGAAGAAGCCATTTTGAGTGCTTTGGAGATGACACCACCCGAACTTTCAGCTGATATATTCAAAACTGGAATTTACCTTGCGGGTGGAGGCTCTATGCTTCGCGGTTTGGACAAGAGAATTTCATTGCGCACCAAGTTACCTGTGCACATTGCAGAAGATCCGCTTCGCGCAGTGGCACGTGGAACAAGTATCGCCTTGAAAAATTTGGATAAATTCCAGTTCTTGATGAAAGACTAATAAAGCTCTAATGCCGGATAACAAATGCAGAATGTCAGATCTATTTTTCGATACCTCCGTGTGTTCCTGATATTCGTATTGCTTCAAGGTTTTGCACTTTATCTTTATTTCACTTCCCAACTTTATCCTTCTATTCAATTTGCCAACTCAACCAAAGGAATAAGCAATTCTTTTGTTGAAGCTCAACACAGCTATACTAAATATTTTGGTCTGACTGAAGAAAATCGCAAGTTGCAGAAAGCCTACAAGACTTTGTTGGAAAAATCTCCAATTAGTTTCATTCGACTTGACGCAAAAAGGGCAACCATCGAAGACACGCTTTTCAAACAAAACTACAGTTATATTGCTGGAGAAGTTTTGCGTTCAAGCACCCACAAAGCCAATAATTTTATTACAGCCAACATTGGTAAAAAACACGGGGTAAAACGCGGCATGGGCGTAATCAATCACGATGGATTGATCGGTTATGTGTATGAAGTATCCGAGCATTATTGCTTGGTCAAAACCTTACTAAGTGAAAACATCAATATCGATGTGTCGCTACCAAACGGCCAATTTGGTTTGCTCAAGTGGCTTGGATCGAATCCCAATGCAGTGAATGTAACAGGAATTCCCAATGACACAGAAGTTGAACTTGGTGAGCTGATTACTACGCGTGGCACAGGAGGAGTTTTCCCTAGAGGTATCGCCGTGGGCCATGTGGCTGCACTCAATTTTGCGGAAGGTGAAGCCAACTGGGATTTAAGCCTCAAACCAGTAGTGAATTTTGGTAGTGTAAAATATATCTACGTAGTGAATCACTTGCATAAAGCTGAATTGGATGCCTTAGAAGCATCGGTTTTAGAATGAGAACAATAGTAAAATATATCCTTTGGTTTGTAGGCTTAGTTGCGGCACAAACATTTGTGTTCGACAACCTTGTGTTGCCGGGTGGATTCACCATTGCTTTCTATACGCTCTTTATCTTTGTATTGCCCTTCAACACGCCCAATAATTTGTTGATGATTGTTGCATTTGCCCTTGGTCTCACCATTGATGCTTTTAGCGACACCTACGGACTAAACGCATCAGCAGCACTTACTTTAGCCGCTATTCGTCCACGTCTGTTTCGTTGGTTCGAACCTGCCGTTGGATATAATGAAACCCAAACGCCTAGTTTGAGCCAGATGGGTTTAAATTGGTGTATCAAAGTGTATTCTATAGGCATTTTGGTTTTTTATAGTTGGTACTATGTTCTCGGTTTTATGCGCATTTCAGGACTTTGGTTCATCGGGTCGAAAATTTTGTATTCAAGTATCTCAACAGTTGCGTTAATTTTGTTGGCTCAGGTTTTATTCAGAAGAAAGGCGAAGCAAAATGAACTTTGAGGGACGTAAGATTTTCATTATTTTTTTCATCGTTGCCACGAGTATCATTTATTCGGTGAAGTTGTTCCACATGCAAGTCATAGACAACACTTGGTCGGAGCGTGCTGCATTTATTTCAGAAACAAGAAGAGAAATCATTCCTCCACGCGGTGTTATGTTCGATAGAAATGGAAAAAAAGTGGTTTCTAATAGCCCCTATTATGATCTCAGATTTATAGAAAAAAACATAGTAGATTTGGATACCCAAGCTTTAGCTAAGTTGCTTCAAGTGCACGATACTTTCATCCGCTATCGCTTTGACGAAATAGTCAAACAACAAGGTATTTATAAAGGCAAGTCAAACTATCAAAAAGCACGAGAATACACATTTATTCAAGGCATTACCAAGGAAGAAATCGCAAGAATAGCACCTGAATTGTACCGCTTTCCAGGTTTTTACGAAGTGGCTACCTCCATGAGAAATTACCTTTACCCCAATGGTGCCAATATTTTGGGCTATATAGCCGAGGTGGATAAAGAAAAAGTAGATAACGACCCTTATTACCGCAGTGGTGATTTTATAGGAAAAGCTGGATTAGAACGCTTTTATGAAGAGGAATTGCGTGGACAAAAAGGCATTAAATATCTCTTGAGAAATGCCGCCAACAATACCATTCAATCGTTCGATGAAGGTCGTATGGACACCATGGCCATTCAAGGGAAAAACTTAACCTTGAGCATCGATATTGATTTACAAGCCTATGGCGAGCAGTTGATGAAAAATAAATTGGGCTGTATCGTTGCCATTGAACCTGCCACCGGAGAGATTTTAGCTTTGGTTTCATCGCCCAGTTACGATCCAAATTTACTTGTAGGTCGACAGAACATCAGTGCCAATTACCCTAAATTATTGCTCGACCCCTATATGCCGCTTTTTCCAAGACCAACGCAAGCTGAATATCCTCCAGGTTCCGTATTCAAGCTGATTCAAGCTTTGATTGCCATGCAAGAAGGCGTAATTACAGCCAATACTGGTTTCCCTTGCACATCTAGCATAGTCGGTTGTCACGGGCACGCGCCAGCAGGCAATGTTTCTAGCGCTGTGAAAGTATCATGTAACCCCTATTTCTATTATACCACAAAAAAAATCATTGAACAAGGCAAAAAGAAAAGCATTTTTGAAGACGCTGCCGAGGGACTTGCTATTTGGGAACGGTATATGCACAGCTTCGGCCTTGGTGTAAAATTGGAAACAGATATCTATGGTATTCGTCCCGGCCTCATTCCTAACCCTGCATTTTATGATAGATGGTATGGCAAAAACGGGTGGGCATTCAAAACCATACGCAGTATTGCCATCGGACAAGGGGAGGTGAAACTAACGCCTCTTCAAATGGCAAACGTTGCAGCTGTTATTGCCAACCGAGGCTGGTTCATCACACCGCATTGTGTGAAATCCATTGGTGACGATGGTCCACATCCAGAATATCTTATTAAAAACAAAACAATGGTCGACTCTGTCCATTTCGCTCCCGTTATTGATGGCATGAGACGCGTTATTGAAGAGCCGGGAGGTACAGGAAAAAATGCAAAAGTGCCCGGCATTACAGTTTGTGGTAAAACAGGTACTGTAGAGAACCCACATGGCAAGGACCACTCTGTTTTTATTGCTTTTGCACCTATGGATAATCCACAAATTGCTATCGCTGTATTCACTGAAAATGCTGGATTTGGTGGCACATGGTCTGCCCCCATCACTAGTCTTATGATTGAATTTTATTTGAAAAGAGAAATTTCAGACAAGGCCAAAGAACAACGCATTCTAGATGCTGTCATCTTGCCAACCTTAAAGAAAAAATGAGAAAGGACCAAAACATAGCGCAACAAACCGACTTCCTGCTATTGGGAATCTACTTGCTTATGGTGGTGTTTGGAATTGTAAACATACACTCAGCTTCTAATGCCTCTTTTGATGTGTCTATATTTGATATCGGCAACAATACAGGCAAGCAAATTATGTGGTTTGGGTTTTCTCTATTCATCGGATTAATCATTATGGTTTTTGATTTGAAACTCGTCAGAGCCAGTATTTATCCCGCCTATCTTGTCGTACTTGTCCTGTTGGTAGCGGTACTTTTTATGCCACCAATCAATGGACAAAAGAGTTGGTTTGGCGTTGGTAGTTTCGGTATTCAACCGGCCGAATTTGCCAAAATAACGACTGCATTGGTCCTTGCTGACTACATTTCAAAGATAAACGTAAAACTCCAAAACATTCAGAGCGTTATCTTTGCCAATATGATTATTCTACTCCCAGGAATTTTAATTCTACTACAACCAGATGCTGGAACTTTAGTTGTATTCACCGCATTTTTATTTGTGATGTATCGCGAAGGAATAACCTACGACCCGATTATTGTACGCATCATCAACAGCTATCCCGGTGTGCGCATCAAAAACACATGGATTGGCAGTAATTTTATTCCGATTCTATTCGTAGTGGTGATTCTTTCTCTACTCACTTTAACCATCCGCGAAAGTGAAATCTTTGTGCCATTTACCCTAATTCCTTTGCGGGGTAAATTCATCATCGTTGCTTTTATTGGAGTTGTTTTTATTTTGTATTACCTAATCATTCAACGTTTGGTAGGCAAGCGCGACCGACCTAAAATTCTTGCTCTCGGGTTGGTTTCTGGACTATTGTTGTCGCTTTTGGTTTTGGGCGTTGATTATGGTTTTGAAAATCTCAAAGAACACCAAAAAGACCGAATTGAATTGGCTTTGGGATTAGAGGAAGACCCGCATGGCAGAGATTACAATCGCTATCGCGCCATGTCTGCAGTTGGGTCTGGTGGATTCAGCGGAAAAGGCTACCACAACGCTACAGTGGCCTCACCAGTACTGAATCACGTGCCAGAACAAGAAACAGACTTCATTTTTTGTACACTTTCAGAAGAATGGGGCTTCTTGGGCAGCTTTGGTTTGGTGATTATATTTAGTGTTTTCCTCATCCGAATCATCATCATCGCCGAGCGACAAAAGTCCACTTTTAGTCGAGTCTATGCCTACTCTGTTGCTATGGTACTCTTCTACCATTTTGCCATCAACATCGGTATGAATATCGGGTTAGCTCCTGTAATTGGTATTCCTCTGCCCTTTTTCAGCTATGGCGGATCATCATTACTCAGCTTCTCGGTGATGTTTTTTATCCTATTAAAACTGGACAGCGAACGGGGGAATATGCTGGTTGGGGAGTAGGTGTTGTCATTCAGATTTATTTCGAAGTCGCATTAAACACCAGATTGCTTGCCAAGATAATTTACAAAACGGCGAAGCGACAATAATCCAAAATCAGTCAAACGCCATATTGAACCCCAGCCTGTTTAACTGCAGTTAATACCTCCATTATTTATTCGATACACAAATCACAAATAGTCCGTGTGCAAAAGCAAACGGTTACCTTTTTTATTGTTTTGATTAAAACAACTCTGCAATGATTCTATCAACTGAATAGCCTTCCGCTTCGGCACGGTAGTTTCTTACGATTCTGTGGCGAAGAATTGGCATGGCAACAGCACGCACATCTTCGATGTCTGGAGCGTATTTGCCTTTGATTGCGGCATGAGTTTTAGCAGCAATAATCAAATTTTGAGAAGCACGAGGCCCAGCTCCCCAAGCGATATATTTTTTGGTCAATTCTGGTGCGCGTGGGTCATCTTTTCTCGTTTTTGCCACCAAACCAACGGCATATTCGAGCACATTGTCTGTTACAGGTAAATCGCGGAGTAAATTTTGATAACGTAAAATGTCTTCTGCGCTCAGTTGGGCGCTTACCTGAGGATTCAAATTCGAAGTAGTAGCTTTTACAATGTTCACTTCCTCTTCAAAAGACGGATAATCCACCCAAACATTGAACATAAAGCGGTCCAATTGTGCTTCAGGGAGAGGATAAGTTCCCTCCTGTTCAATTGGGTTTTGCGTTGCCAACACGAAAAAAGGCGCGGGTAATTTATAAGTCGTTCCTGCAGCAGTTACCGATTTTTCCTGCATCGCTTCAAGTAAAGCCGCTTGTGTTTTTGGCGGTGTACGGTTAATCTCATCCGCCAAAACGATGTTGTGGAAAATGGGTCCTTTGATGAATTTAAACTGCCTGTTTTCATCCAAAATTTCTGAGCCAATAATATCAGAAGGCATCAAGTCGGGAGTAAACTGAATACGATTGGAGCTCAATCCTAAAGACTGAGAAATAGTACTGACCAAAAGTGTTTTCGCCAAACCAGGCACACCAACCAACAAACAGTGGCCCTTAGAAAATATTGAAATCAATACTTCTTCAACAACCTTGTCTTGACCGACAATAACTTTGTGAATTTCGTTAGATAGTTTGTGGTAATCTTGAGTAAATTGATCAATTTGTTGTGTTGCTGACATGGTTCAAATTTTATTAGGCTAAAACTACAAATTTATGTTGAACTAAGGATTCACGCGAATCCACTTGTATATGAATTGGCAATTCGCATATTCGGGCGAAATTCGGACAAATGCGTTCCCAATTTTTTCGTTCGCCCATCGCTCTACTAACTCCTGTCTTTTTTTATTGAGCGCAGCATTTTGAATCATTTGATAATCATCTTCCATATTGGCTCTATGCGGGGCTGTCCTGCTTGTTAAGCGCACAATACGCACCCCTTGTTTGCTCTCCATTAAGTTGTCGTAAACGGATGGGGCAGAGACTTGATTCGGTTGTAATCCGCCAATAATTATGGCCATCTGACGGTCTATTTGATTCAAATCTTCTAAATCCCAATAAGGTTCACCAGTGTATGGATTCGTTACACGACCATTATTGTTTTTTGTAGCTGCATCATTGGAATACAACATCACTGCCTGCTCCCATGATAATTCACCGCCTTTAATTCTCTTATGACATTCTTCAATTTTAGAAATTGCTTTATCAAACTCAGCATCAGAAACTTCGGGGATGAGTAATATGTGACGACAAGTATATGCGTCTCCTCGACGATTCTCGAGTTTCATGATGTGGTATCCAAATTGCGTTTCAAAAACCTGCGAAATCTCACCAACCTTTAAAGAGAAAGCCATGGCGTCAAATTCTTTCACCATTTGGCCCCGATATCCTTCAATCAAACCACCATCGGCACGTGAGCCGGGATCTTCGCTGTGTTTTACAGCCATAGAGTTGAAGGTAGCTTGCCCAGAAACAATTTGACGTCTGATGTCTTCAAGTTTACGTTTTGTTTTCTCCCTGTCGGCATCTGTAATTTGAGGATAAATAACGATTTGTTGGATTTCAACTCGCGCGTTGATATAAGGCAATGAATCTCTTGGAATGGCATTGAAAAAAGCACGAACCTCACGGGGAGTTATACTGATCCCCTCGGTTATTCTTCGCTCCATTTCTTGTGCAATCATGCGATCTCGAATTATTTTTCTGAATTCATTTTTGATTTGAAAAATCGATTTCCCGTAGAATTCTTCCAACTTTTCCCTGCCTCCAATTTGAGCTTCGAAATATCGGAGTCGTTGATCCAACTCAGCTTCAACTTGTTGTTCTGTCACCACAACGCTGTCTAATTCTGCCTGATGTAAGAGCAAATAGCTAAACATCAGTTCTTCCAATATATAGCAATCCATCTGCGGAGTGACTTCAACTTTTTCGGAAATCATCTGTAGTTTTTGGGCTTGCAAATCAGACAGCAAAATAACCTTATCGCCAATCTTTGCGATTACTTTATCGACAACTTGCATTTGAGTAAAAGCCATCTGAGCGATGAAAACGCTAGCGAAAATGGTAATCAATCTTCTCATTATTCTTCAATTTAGTTTCGAAATGAGTCTTCGCCTTAGTGCGGAGCTCAAATTTTCTATTTAATATTATTCTTGACCTAATTCGTTCTTTCTCGTAGGTAAACGGAGAAGGTGTGTTTTTTAGTCTGTAATCCAAAATATTTATGAAAAAGAAATAGCCATTCTCCTCAAACACTTTTTTAGTCTTATTGGTAACAAAACGTTCCACATCGATATAGTCAACGGGTAGCTCCTTCAAAAAATCCTCGAAAGAAATCCAATTGTCGCGATTGAAGTAGAATGAAGTAGCATATTGATTGGCATACTGAGTAATTTTTGAAGTGTCACTAGGCGTATTCAAGACAAACATCTTTCTCACCAATTCAATGTCAGGAGCAAGCGCTGGAACCTTAAGATACAGCAACTTAACAATATAGTCATTCAGTAAAAAATCTTGGATGTTATCTTGATAATATTTCTCCATCTCCGCGTCCTTCACCACTGTATCCAAGCGCGTTTCAATCCATTGATTTTCTAACTCAAAAAGAATCAACGAAGCCTTGTAATCGGTGGATCTCAGCTCAATCAAATTTTGTTTGTCCGTTGACAAACTATCCCAAAGAGAAAAAACCATTTGTGCATTGATCCAGGACTGAATAACCTCATCGCGCTCCTCTGCACTATATTCAACCTTACCTAAAATAAGCGCAACGTCATCTTCATAAAGCGTATTGCCATCTACAGTAACCAAAGGCGTCCTGTTTCCGGAGCCACAAGACAACGAAAGACAAAACAACAATGGTATTCCAAGTACAAAACTACGCAAGTGTCACTATTTACCTAAGTTGTAAAGCACATCTTCATTGATGACTACTTTGTATTTTGCAAGCAACTCACTCAACCATTGCTGCTCTAAGTACTGCTGATAAGCCGCTGTAACCGCCCCTCTGGTTTCATCCAATTCCTTGTTTGATGCTTGAATAGACTCTTTGTTTACAACCACATAGAATTTACCCTTGTATTCAAAAATTTCATTTACCCCCAAAACAAACGAACGCCCTTTGAGATAATCCGTGTTATTGATTTCCAACTTTTGAGAACGCAAAATAACATTCAAAGCAGATTTACCATTCGCAATTTCAGAAACCTCTTTAGCTGTTTTACCTTGCTTGATAAGGCCCAAAACTTGAAGCGCGATTTCGCGTGAATCACAAACAAATACGTCAGCATCTATTCTATCACCCCATCGGAATTGCTCACGATTGGCATCGAAGAAAGTTTTCAAGCCCGCTGTATCACGAAGTGCTTTGTTCCATACTTTATCATTCATAATTTCATACAAGAGTACGCCGTCATGATATTCCGTCATTAATGCCTTGAACGCTGGATATTTTGTTTCCAATTGTGCTTCCTCATAAGCCAAAAGCTGCTCTCCAATAAAGTCATTGTACTTCATTATGATAAACGACTTGGCGTCCATTTTAGCAGGAAGCGAAGTGAATCCAGACAAATAATCGGCGAAATCAGAGCGATTAAGTTCAACTGTGCTGAAGGTGAACATTATTGGATTCTTTTTTGACTTGGCGAAGTTCCATTTACTGCCATCAAACTTTGCATTTTTGAAAAACCATTTCAACTGTTTTTTGCGGAAGTCTTTTAAATTGTATTCCTTTTTCAGCTTTTCAATGAATGATTTCTGCGTAGCCAAAGCACGTTCATCTTTGTTCACACGCTGCTGGATTTCTTTTTCTAAAACATCGAATGGCTCAATTCCTTTGACATCAATGCGTCTGATAATATGCCATCCATAAGCCGTTTTCACAGGTTTCGAATAAGCCCCGTTTGTTGAAATCGAAAATGCGGCATCCTCAAATTCCGGAACCATTCTTTGGCGACTTCCTGTGCCAAATTCTGGCAAGCGCCCACCAGTATTTCTTGAGTTGTAGTCCTCAGAATACTTCATAACCAATTCTTCCCACGACTCACCATTCATCAAACGCTCATAAATTTCGTTGATACGTTTTTCTGCATTAGCTTGAGCATCAGCGTCAGCGTCTTGTTTTACAACAATCATCAAATGTGCGGCAGTGATTATACCACGAGCAGGACGTTTGTCATGAACTTTAACCAAATGATAACCAAAACGAGTGCGAATAGGCATACTCACCTGACCAACAGCAGTGTTATAGGCTGCTGATTCAAAAGGATAGACCATTTGGAAAGCAGAAAAATAACCCAAAGCACCACCATTACTGCGAACAGATTCATCTTCAGAACCACCTTTTCCACGAGCCACTTCAGCAAAATCCTCACCTTTTAATATTCTCTTGCGAAGCTCTAAAGCTCGATTATACGCAGCCAAAGTATCTACTGGTGACGCATCATCTGCAACGCGAATCAAAATATGACTCGCACTTACTTCAAAGCGCATTCTGTCATAACCCTCGCGCACCAAAGCTTTGTTTTTTGCTGAATCAATGAGATATGGCATGGCCAATTGACGGCGATACCCATCCAATTCATTGCGCAACTTTGGAATAGAGTCGTAGCCTAAATTTTCTGCTTCTATTACTTTTAATTTGAACTTCTTGAACAAATCCATATACTCATCCAATGAAGCTTTGTCGAACTTTGGGTTGGGATTGTTTTTCAAATAAATCTGTAAAAACTCAGAACGCGTTACTGCCCGGTCACCAACATACATCAAAACAGGGTCTTGTTGAGCGTAGGTAATTACTGCTGTAAAAAGCGAAAAAAATAAAACGAGTTGTTTTCTCATGGTAAATATAGATTTGGTTAAATTTATTTGATACTGTAATTGGGTGCTTCACGTGTGATTGTCACATCGTGTGGATGTGATTCAGTCATTCCAGCATTGGTAATGCGCACCATTCTGGCACCTTTAAGTTTTTCGATGGTTGGAGCACCGCAATAGCCCATACCTGCTTTCAAGCCACCGATAATTTGATACATAACTTCGTATAACTTTCCTTTATACGGTACGCGACCTGAAATTCCTTCAGGCACCAATTTCGCCACATCATCTTCATCATCTTGAAAATATCGGTCTTTAGAGCCTTTTTGCATGGCTTCCAAAGAACCCATGCCACGATAAGATTTGAATTTTCTTCCTTGATAAATAATTGTTTCACCTGGAGACTCCTCCGTGCCTGCAAACATTGAGCCCAACATGATAGAATCTGCGCCAACCGCAATAGCTTTCACGATGTCGCCGGTGTATCTAATTCCTCCATCAGCAATAACTGGCACACCCGAACCTTCAATAGCGCGAGCTACATCATTGATGGCCGTCAATTGAGGTACGCCAACACCTGCAATGATGCGTGTTGTACAAATCGACCCAGGACCGATACCCACTTTCACAGCATCGGCACCAGCAGCCACCAAATATCTCGCAGCTTCAGCAGTAGCAATATTCCCTACTACCACATCCAATTCTGGATATTTGTGTTTTACAGCTTTCAATTTCTCAACAACTCCTTGCGTGTGTCCGTGTGCTGTATCAATTACAACTGCATCAACACCAGCTTCTACAAGAGCATCTACGCGATCAACAGTATCTGCGGTTACGCCAACAGCGGCAGCAACTCGCAAACGTCCAAATTTGTCTTTACAAGAGTCAGGATGCTTGCGCACTTTGATAATATCCTTGTAGGTTATCAGACCAACCAATTTAAAATCGTTGTTGACTACTGGTAGTTTTTCAATTTTATATTCTTGCAGAATTTGTTCGGCTTGTTTCAAATCAATGCCATCTTTCGTTGTCACCAGATTATCTTTGGTCATAATTTCGGCCACCAAACGATTCACGTTTTTCTCAAAGCGCAAATCTCTGTTGGTTATGATACCAATAAGCGTTCCCATGTCATTCACCACAGGAATACCTCCAATTTTGTTTTCCTTCATCAAGCGCAAGGCATCACCAACCACAGCAATTTCAGTTAATGTAATCGGGTCGAGAATCATACCGCTTTCTGAACGCTTCACTTTTCTCACCTCTCGGGCTTGATCTTCAATAGACATATTTTTATGAATCACACCAATGCCGCCTTGTTGGGCAATTGCAATAGCCAACTCAGACTCCGTAACGGTGTCCATCGCAGCAGAAATAATTGGCGCTTTGAGTTCTATGTTTCTGGTAAATCGAGTGTTTAACTTGGTGTCTTTGGGCAGCACCTCAGAATAGGCGGGCACCATGAGAACGTCATCATACGTCAATCCTTCAGGAATCTCAGAAATATCTTGTAACGACATATAAAAATGAATTTGTATAAAATTCGCGCAAAGTTAATATTTTCAAGTGAAATTCAATACAAAAGAGGGGACAACTATTCTCCGTAGAACTTTATTAATTCTATTTCAAGAATAAAAGCGCTAAATAAATGTTAATCACACAATTTAATCCTTGTACCCGCGTATATTTGTCTATCTAAATTTTATGCATGAAAATTCCCTTTCTCTCCCTTATTCTTGTTTTTCAATTGGGCATTGTTGCATCCCAGAACAACAGTAGCTCACAAGACACACTTCAAAAGCGTTTGGTCCAGCTCACGGGCATTGTTTTGGGTTCCGATAGTTTGAATAATTTACCCTTCACAACGGTGTATGACAAAACGACCCAACGCGGAACAATTACAGATTATTACGGCTATTTTGCTTTAGTTGCACATCCTGGTGACACCTTGATTTTTAGACAATTGGGCTACAAAGCAGCCTCTTATATTGTGCCGATGGATATTCCCATATTCGGCAATGC
The DNA here is from genome assembly GCA_002422285.1 of Flavobacteriales bacterium UBA6165. Lineage (GTDB taxonomy): Bacteria > Bacteroidota > Bacteroidia > Flavobacteriales_D > Crocinitomicaceae > UBA6165. Next base: position 14,417 of record DIUF01000093.1, read on the forward strand.
TTTAATTCAATTGATGGATGTGGACACGCTCTACACCAAACCAGTGACTGTTTATCCTTGGCCATCACGTGAAGAGTTTGCCTATGCTTTCGTGAATTTAGAATTGGAGTATGAGGACGAAATTCGTCGGGCGCAAAGACAATTGAGTGGCGAAAGTTTGAACCAAATTGCCATGCGCGTTCAAGGTGATTCTGGTTTGGCTTTCAGTGCTTTGGAACAACAACGATTGAGTCAGCTTTATACAAGGGGACAAATTCCTGCCAACAATTTGTTTAACCCTGTGGCGTGGATGCAGTTTGTGGATGCGTGGAAAGCTGGGAAGCTTAAGCGGGAGTAAGTTTTAAAAAATTGGGTTACCAAGCTAAGTAGCGATCCTAAAAAACAGAGGTTTATTTCAGTTTTTGAGGATTCAATTCTTAATAAAAAAATTTGTTACTATCAGATAGAAGTCCTGTAAGGACGGCACTATTGTAGCATCGGGTCGAGGTCACGAAGACCCGATGTTATTGAATTGCAGCCGAAACCCGATTCCCGCCCCACACAAGCTTCGCTTGTGTGGGGCGGGAATCGGGAACGATCGCGTTGCCATTTCCACGATGGACTTGCGTCCATCGCTACAAATATACCGTCCCTTCAGGACTGAATGCGATCGAAAATTAAAGGAAGATAAGCCATTGAATGAAAGTACTAAACACCTAATTTGTTTTGTTTTTAGTAATTTGCCCTCTAACTTGGTAACCCAATTAAAAAATATTACTGAACTGTAAAATCAATTTACAGTTTCAATTCATTGAGCTTAACACTGTATGCACCCACTTGGATTTTGATGCGTTTGAATTCGTTTTCCAGATAATCGATTACTATAGATGCTTTTTCGCGATCGAGATATTCACCAGCATAATGAATCAATTCCTTCTTGAGCGCAAGCAAAACAGCTGCCGTTCGATACACGCTCAATGCTTCGTTTGGGGTGATTTTACCTTGAGAAATAAGCTTTGCTAAATAGACTGACTCGGGCGTGAAATTGGTACGCACTGGGTCGGTGGAAGCAACAACTTCTATTGTGATTCCATTTTTTAGGTCGATGGAAAGTTCAGTTCTTCTGAGCGATTTGAAGACCATGCTTTCAGCAGCAATTTGGCGTTGCTCGGGGGAATCACCTGGATAGGAAGACAATTCAACTGCTTCAATGTCTTTACCCAAATTATCCATTTCAATTTTACCTATGCCTAATCCGTGAGCCTGAACATCGATTTTCAATTTGCGAGTAATAGCATCTAAAACCTCCACAACAACAACCGAATCTTCAGGCATAAAAATCGGCATATTCAAATCGAAAGAATTAGACGCAAACCAATCCACGCGACCCAACTTAAAAGCTTTGTCAAAATCTGGTAACATATCAGAGACCGACATGTGCAACATCACCTCATCCACATCATTTTTAACAGCTGAAAAAGGTATGGCCAGCAAGCGCACTTCGACATGTTCCTTCTCCAATGAGGGTGGAAAGCGAAAATCTTGTGTGCGGATATCAAAAGTGGCTCCATCTTCAAAAATAAAAAAACCATCTTTCATGGACCATGGCACCCAATTGTTGCCAATCAAACGTTTAAGTTTACTCAATCTGGCTTCATATTCATC
>DIUF01000093.1:16084-17332 GCA_002422285.1 Flavobacteriales bacterium UBA6165
TAGAATTGCGCCGTTTTGCCGAAGACTTATACTTCTTCAAATCCAATTCAATGTTCAGTATTTCAGTTTTTGTTTTCTCAATCTCCGCTTCATTGAAGGCAATCCAATAATCAAAACCTTGTTTACCGTATATTTTGTCGCGTAAATCTGCAATATATTTATGCTCAAGTTCATTAATAACTCCAACAAAAGTGCCCCCAGAATTGAAACTCGAATCAGGCGACAAAAAACGTGATTCAACCGAACCAAAAAGCACATATTGTCGACCACCCTTTTCAATGACCATAGTGGTTTGTTTATTTCCGTTGTAACCCCAGATATCCGGATGTATATTGGTCATTCGGCCTTCTCCAGCGGTGAACAAATCAATTGCTGGAAAATTGAGTGAACGCAGTTCTTCTTGACCAGCTTTATTGGTGATCACATGCATTTGATACGGGAAAAAACCAATTGCCCGTGGCAGTCCTCTATAAAATCTACCACGTGCGTCTTTTTCGCGTTCGTCTAACAAGCCAGATGTTAAGGACCCATCACCAGCAGCAATCAAAATATTATCGAAGCGATTGGTTTTGCCTCCGAGCATAGAAAAAAGTTGATAGGTTCTTTCTTGCACCCATTTTTGCACCGACTCGTTAATGGCTTCTAAGACTTGCTGCGCTAAATTCAAATTAACATTTCGCATGCCAAGGAGTAGATCGCGCTTCAAATTAAAGGATAGACTTGGATTAAGCACCTCTTTCAAACGTGGCTCAAAAGTTTTGCCTTTGGAATTTATTTTCACAAAAGATGAAGGCAAATATTCAACCAATAACAACTCAAACTTTTCAAATTGACTTTGATATCGAAGCAGCTCAGCATCATTGCCTTGCATATAGGCCATCATGGTTTTATTCAATTCCCAGATAGCGGTTTTATTGGCCAATTCAGCAACGATGCCTGGCGAGCACTTGGCAATTTCCGATGTGCGAATAAATAAATAATCAGGTTTGTTGGAAATGATAACATCGATTGAATCGTAGTTGATTTCGCCATTTGTAAGTCGAATTACTGGTCCGCTGTATTCGAAATATTTCCCAATATTTTCATTCAAAATCGGGCTTTTTACAACAACATGAAACATGAATGCTTTCAAGTCGCTATCAATGGTCTGCTGAGCGAATACGCCGTTACAAACGAGTAAGGTAAGGAATAGTACGAAGTAGCTTTTTAGCATATTTCAATATTGGCGAACAAATATAAGAAAAGAGT
>DIUF01000108.1 GCA_002422285.1 Flavobacteriales bacterium UBA6165
TTCGACGTTTACGAAGGTAAAAACTTGGACGCCAACAAAAAATCCTATGCCGTACGTTTCATCTTCCAAGACCAAGAAAAAACGCTTCAAGACCAGCAAATTGATGGGATTATGAATCGGATTAGAGATGGTTTGGAGAAAGAGTTGGGGGCTGAACTCAGAGGTTAATTTTCAAAAAACCATTATAATTTATAAACAAAAGCCCCCGATTACTCGGAGGCTTTCTCATGATAAAACTATACAATCTACTTGCTGATTACCAGCTTCTTTTGCGACACGTGTCCATTGTTTTCAAATTGAACATAATACATGCCCGCTACAAAATCATTCGCATTAACTGTGAAAACTTCAGTATTCACAATTTCTGAGAATACAATTTTACCTGACACATCTACAATCGTCAAACGACCGCCATCGGATAAATTAGTTAAGGTGAATTGAGTTGAAGCAGGGTTAGGGAATATCTGAATGTCGTTTGCATCCTGTGCAAAAAGTGATGCTGAGCTTTCACCGTTCAGTTGAGTGTTGTAAATGGATTGAACTTCAGCAGCTGTTAGTTGTCTGTTATAAACCATAATGTTGTCAAAAACCATATCTGCGCTTTCAACCCCAAAATACATTTGCCCAACAGTCGTATTTACGTTCGTCCCTGCACTAGCCGATGCTAACTGTTGACCGTCCAAATAAATGTAGCACATATTATTGTGATACATAGCAACATAATGATGCCATAATGTATCCACAGGAATAGTACCTTGGGTAATAGATTGACCGTAAGTTCCAACATAAACTGAACTACCATTCATTTGCATGGTAAATCCTTCATTGTTTGATGTGCCACCAATAAAAAAAGCATAGTCAGCGTGCTGAGAATTGCTTGCAGAATAACGCTTCACCCACATTGCAACTGAACGACTATTAGTCCCAAAATTATAGTCGGTTGGTGTAAGTAAATAATTTTGATAATTACCAGTAAAAACTTGATTATAACCATCTGGGAACATTAAGTTATAACAAACATAATTTTGATTAATGGCTTGTAAGCTTACATAATATCCCGTTTGGCTTGTTTCAGAAGGTCCGGCTTCGAAAAATTGTGGCCCATAAATTGGCGCGAACACTGGAGTGGTAAGATCGGACTCAGTACAAACATACATTGATTGAAATGTCAGGTTCTGGCCTTGGCTCACTGAGTTGCTCAAATTGCCGTTAAGCTGCCAATAGTCCAATAGTCCGTTTGTCGGAATTTGGGCATAACCCATAATTGATATGGCTAAGCCGCAGAATAAAGTAATTTTTTTCATCATAATTAAATTTTAATTTCGGCACAAAGAAAACATGGTTAAGCCTACGCAATTTTTCCATTGTTTGAAACCGTATTGCCAACTTACAAAACACCATTTTCATTTTTTTTGTGCTGAAGGTCAATTTGTAAATCGGCAATTTATTAGGGTGTCATTGGTGAAAAAACAAGTTGCCTTGATAAAAAACTCAATGTTACTACATTAGTCTATTTCATTCAAGAGTTTAAATTAAATTCGCAGGCATGAAAACAACTCATTTTGCAGTCTTGCTTACGCTTTTAGTTTGCCTAACGTCTTCCTGCGCTTTTCAAGCATTCCAGGAGACTTTGCCACTCAAAAAAAATCTCCACGAAAACTGGGTCTTTGCCGCACAAGATGATATGCAATGGCGCTCTGCCGAAGTGCCAGGCGTTGTGCATACCGATTTGATACGACACAAGGTAATTCCCGACCCGTGGTTCCGCATGAATGAGAAAGATGTGCAGTGGGTCGAAAACAAAGATTGGGTTTATAAAACCACTTTCGAAATCAGCAAAGAGGAGCTGGATAAAAAACACATCGTGCTTACTTTTGAAGGTTTGGATACCTACGCAGAAATTTCGCTCAACGGGAAACTTCTGGCGAATACCAACAACATGTTTTTACGCTACGAATACGATGTGAGAAAGCATCTTAAAGTAGGTAAAAATGAATTGATTGTAAAATTCCAATCGCCAATAAACAAGTTGTATGAGTTTGTGGCCAATCGACCGTATATATTGCCTGCACCCAACGAACCAGTTGATGTTAAGGTAAGTCCTTATGTGAGGAAAGCCCCATATCAATTTGGTTGGGATTGGGGTCCAAGAATGGTTACGAGCGGTATTTGGCGTCCGGTTTATTTGAAGTTTTATGATGAACCCATCATCCGCGATGTGCAAATTCACCAAAAACAATTGGATTCCACATTAGCGGTAATTCATGTTGAAGTGGATGTTTTTATTCCCAAGAAGGGCGACTATGAATTGCAGGTGGGAGCGATTAAAATTCCGATTAAAAACCTGCAAGGCGAGCAGAAAATTCGTCAAGAAATTCGCATTGAAAATCCTACTTTGTGGTGGCCTTATGAATGGGGAACGCCGCATTTATACAACCTTGATGTGCGTATTTTCGAGAAGGAAACTATTGTTGACCAAAAAGAAAAACGCTTCGGATTGAGAACAATTGAATTGGTTCAAGAACCCGACGAATTGGGTGAGACTTTCTATTTCAAGGTCAATGGACAAAAGTTTTTCATGCGCGGTGCGAACTACATTCCGCAGAGCAATTTCTTGCCATCCGTGACGGACGAACAATACCGCAAACTCATCGAAGACACCAAAGCTGTGAACATCAACACCATTCGCGTATGGGGTGGCGGCATTTATGAGAATGATATTTTCTACGATTTGTGCGATGAACAAGGCATTTTGGTTTGGCAGGATTTCATGTTTGCATGCAGTATGTATCCTGGTGATGAAGCATTTTTGGAAAATGTGCGCGAAGAGGTACGACAAAACATCCTGCGTTTGAGAAATCACCCGAGTATTGCGCATTGGAATGGCAACAACGAAGTGAAAGTGGCTTGGACGAATTGGGGTTGGCAAAAAACCTTCAAATACTCAGAAGCTGATTCCACCAAAATTTTCAATGATTACCTGAAATTGTTTGAAGAATTGATTCCTAACGAGATAAAAAAACTCGACCCAAACCGCAGTTATTCCCCTACTTCGCCGATGTTTAGCTACTCCAAATTGAAGGAATTCAAAAAAGGTCCTGTGCATTATTGGGGCGTTTGGCATGCCGGACAAGAATTCGACAAATACGCGAAATACGTCGGACGCTTCATGGCAGAATGGGGTTTCCAATCCTTCCCGAATATGGAAACCATCAAACAATTTTCCATTGAAGAAGATTGGGACATTGAGTCGGAAGTAATGAAATGGCATCAAAAAAGCTACATCGGCAACGACATGATTTTGAAGCAAGGACTGAACTATTTCAAAAAGCCCAAGACTTTTGAAGAATTTGTAGCGTTTAGTCAGCGAACACAGGCCTTGGCGATGCGCGCTGCGATTGATGCACATCGTTTGGCTCCTTACAACGGTGGCACGATTTATTGGCAATTGAACGACTGCTGGCCTGCCCCAAGTTGGTCAACCCGCGATGTTTATGGCAACTGGAAAGAGTCCCACACACAATTGGCTTGGTTGTATGCCCCATTAGCGATTCTCCCAAAAATCGACGATAAAGACAAAGCCCTTGAATTGGTAGCCTTGAACGATTTGCGTTTCACGGAACATGTAACGCTGGTCATTACACAAGTTGGCGCCGAAAACAAAGAACTGCACCGCCAAAACATCAGTGTGAAACCATCGACTTTCAATGTGGTTTGGCAAACTGAAGATAAAGCCATCATCAAACCCCTGAAAAAAGGTGAAATCACCTTGAAAGTGCAGTTAATGGATAAAAATGGCGTGGTGAGATTTGAAAGAGTGGTGGATCAGTTTGATTTTTTGTGATTTTGATGGAACGCAGATGACGCGGATGACGCAGATTTGCACTGATTTTTATCCGCGGAACCACGAAGTAGCAGCGTAGCTAATCTGCTAAATCAGCGCTATACCGCGGGGCGAGCACAGGTCAGCGTTCTATTTCGCCTCTCTCGATACAATTTCGACATTCGCTACCTCGGTACATTCTCCGCAGAGCTCCGAACACTCGGTTGGCGTCTGTCGAAATCACTCGATAGGCTAAAATCGCGTGAAATATTAAATCCGTGGAAATCTGCTAGATCAGCGTTATCAGCGTTCTATTTTTTTCAAATTTTTTGTGCGCTCCATATCCCAAGTCAAAATCAATGCACCTTGTTCATCAAAATCAAAATGATACACAGAAATTGTCTCTTGGAG
>DIUF01000087.1:0-25021 GCA_002422285.1 Flavobacteriales bacterium UBA6165
ATAAAAGATTTGCATGAACATGGTGTTGACTTATTCCATGTAGATTGCAACGATGATTTGTCCGTTTTCGACGACATTAAAATCATCCGTGAAATATCAGATATTCCGATTGACTTGCACATCATCACAGAGGAACCTGAAAAATACTACCAACTACTTCGAGAAAATCCAGTTGAATTTGTGACTTTTCAATATGAAAACCTGAGAGCGCCGATGCAAATTCCAGAAGATATCACTGGATTTAAAGGCTTGGCTGTGATAACCCCAACGCCTGTAAGTGTTTTTGATGCCTATTCTAATTTTGATTTTCTCTTGGTAATGGCGACCATTCCTGGGCAATCTGGCGGACAATTTGACGCCACGAACTTTAGAAAAATTCGCGATTTCTCGAAGAAATATCCAAACAAACGCGTGCATGTAGATGGCGGTGTGAATGCAGAAGTTTCGTTTATTCTACGAAATTTAGGTGTATATGTATCCGTATCTGGCTCCTATTTGTTCAAAGGTCCGAGCGTGGGTAATGCCTTGATGAACTTGACACAGCGTGAAGTGCAATCGGCTTATGTTTTGAAAGATTTCTGTCGAACCAGAGAAGAAACACCAATTCTCACCATCCACGATCTAAACTTGAAAAACTTGTTGCAAACCATAGAAAATTTTGGCTTTGGCTTTGCGATAATCGAAGACGAAAATCAAAAATTCAAGGGCATCATTTCCAACGCTGATATTCGTCGTGGCTTACTCAAAAACATCGAAAAGCCGAGCGAATTGAACTTAAACGACATCATCAACCACAATCCAGTTCATGTTTTTGCGCACAACACCGTAAAAGAAATGTTGACGCTAATTCGCAAACAATCCTTCCCGATTTCGTATCTGCCTGTTTTAGAAAACACCGGTCATACCTGTGGAATGATTAGCTTTGTGAATCTTATTAAAGGAGAATTGTAGTTCATGAACAAGCATTTGTATATTATTGCTGGCTGTAATGGCGCTGGAAAAACAACGGCTTCGTTTACCATTCTTCCAGAAATATTGAACTGCAAGGAATTTATAAATGCGGACGAGATTGCTAAAGGTTTATCCCCTTTTCAACCAGAAAGTGTAGCCATTGAAGCAGGTCGAATTATGCTGTCTCGCATCAATGAATTACTTGCACAAGGTAAAAGCTTTGCCTTTGAAACTACTTTAGCGACAAAGAGTTATGCTGGGAAAATTGAAAAAGCAAAATCCAATGGATACCAAGTCACTTTGTTGTTCTTTTGGCTAAAAAGTATCAATCTTGCCAAAGCCAGAGTTCAAGAAAGGGTAATTGAAGGCGGACATAATATTCCAGAGGATGTTATTGTTAGACGATATTCCTTAGGCATTCAAAACCTGTTTAAAATCTACACGCCAATCGTTGACAATGTTTTCATATTTGACAACACCGATGGAGAACCTGAATTGATTGCCGAAAAAGAAAAAAATATGGTGATGGTTATCCATAACGACGAGGTTTACAAAAAAATATTAGAAGCACTATGAAAAATCAAGAAATAAAGGAAAAAATATTGGATGGTCTTAAACTGACTTATTCTCGACTTATTGAATTTAAGAAGCAAAAAAAGACGCGCTTGGTTATTCAACGAGGGGATGAAATCATAAAAATAAGTCCAGAAAACCTATGATATCAAGATCATCCGATAAATAATTTAAACATACATAATCACAAACATGATCATCCGACTTAAAAACAACATACTAGAAACTCAAGCTGCACAATTAGCCGCTGAACACCAAGCATTTCTCATTCACGAAGATGGCTTTTTCCAACTTATCACAGGTTCTGGTGTGAAAGAATTGCCACAAAATTTGGAGGCGCATACAGAACAATTTTGGGTTTTCAACGACGATATGCAATTGGCTTCTAAGAAATACCGCGCCACTACACGTGAAGTGACCATCGGCAACGTGACTATCGGAGGCAATACGGGCAATACACTTCTAATAGCCGGTCCTTGCTCAGTGGAAAGTGAAGAACAAATTCGCCAATCATCAGAATTATTGAAAGGTTTGGGTTTGACTGCCTTGCGTGGAGGATGTTACAAACCTCGAACATCGCCCTACTCTTTTCAAGGCTTGGGTCTAGAAGGCTTGAAATTGTTGGCCAAAATGCGCGAAGAATATGGTTTTGCCGTGGTTACAGAAGCCCGAGACGCCACACACATCGATGAAATTATCGAATATTCCGATGTCATTCAAATTGGTGCGAAAGCCATGTACGACCAAGGTATTTTACGCGCTTCAGCAAAAACACAAAAACCTGTTTTATTGAAACGCGGCTTTGGTTCAACTTTACAAGAAACCGTTCAGGCAGCTGAATTTATGCTTTCTGGCGGCAATCCCAACGTGGTGATTTGCGAACGTGGACTTAGAACTTTCGAAACCAAAACCCGCTTCACCTTAGATTTATGTGGCGTGGCTTATTTGAAAGAATACACCAACTTGCCTGTGATTTTGGATCCTTCGCATGCCATGGGTTATGCGTATGGTGTTCCAGATTTGGCGCGTGCTTGTGTTGCCATGGGCATCGATGGTTTGCTGATTGAAACACACCCCAATCCAAAAGTAGCCAAATCAGATGCCTCTCAGCAATTGAATCATCAGGAATTTGAACAATTGTTAGGTAGTTTGAGACCAGTGGCAGCGGCAGTGGGGAGAAAAATAGTATAACTATGTCTGGCATAACAAATATTATAGCAAAGATTCTCGAAGCTCATCAAATGAGCGAATCTTCATTCTGCGCCAAATTCAACGTTTCCAACTTGGAGCAACTTCCACTTGCCAAAATCCACGAAATAGCCGCAGAATTGGGTGTTTCGGTAAATCAATTGGTGTTTGGCGCGAAGTTGAAAAAACCATTCCCCAACGACATTAAACTACTCATATTAGATGTGGATGGCGTGATGACAGACGCCGGTATGTATTACTCCGAGAATGGCGATATGATGAAAAAATTCAATGCTAAAGACGGAATGGGCATTTTACAATTGACCAAAACAGGATTCCAAGTTGGCATTATTTCTTCTGGATTCAAAGGCGACTTGGTGAAAAAACGCGCAGATATCTTGAAAATCCAGCACTTCTATTTGGGTCGAGAACACAAACTCGACATTTTGAAACTTTGGTGTGCAGACTTAAACATTTCCCTATCTCAAGTCGCCATGATTGGTGATGATGTAAACGATTTGGAAGTGATGCAAGCCATTGGTTTTTCCGCTTGTCCTGCTGATGCAGCAACAAAAGTACTGGAGCAAGTAGATTGCATTCTCAACTTAAAAGGTGGTGAAGGCTGCGTGCGAGAATTTATTGAGGATGTGATGGGTGTAGAGGTGAAATATCAGGCGTAGATAAATTTTGTAAAAATCTATATCAGCACTACCTTTGGCACAGTTGTTGAAAATCAGTGAACGAAATTCTAAAATATTCATTATGAAACTTTTTACCTTAACCATCACATTATTTTTCTTAGGTTTTAATGCTATAAGTCAAGCTACAAAACCAGCCAATGTCTATCCTTCTAATTTGGAGGAAAACATGTATTTTAAAGGCTACGACGCCAATCAACATGCTGTCACAGGATTACATTTTCTAGTATTATCAGATGGCGACAATTCTCGCGACAAAACACCTGCTTTTGAAGTAACTATTTACTTGATGCCTGTAGGAAAATCGAGTATTGATGATATGATTGTCGTAAAAAAATACGAATTGGCAGGTATCTATCACATGGGCTCTCACGAATTCAAAAACGAAACCATAAGTTTAGTTGGTATTGACATTCCTCCGGGCGACTACCGACTTGGAATATGGGTAAATTCGGGTGCTAGTTTTCAGGAAGACCAAAGCGACAATGCAACCTTGTTCAACAATTCCATCAAAATCACAAGTTCTGGACCTTCAAACAATTCTCAAAACAACACTGAAACTCCTACAAACAACAATCCATGGGGTTCATGGGGAGAAGAAGAGGAGGATTAATATCACCCTGATAGATAAAAGATAATAAGTCGCTTAATTCGAGCGGCTTATTTTTTTGACCCTTTATGATAAACGGTATTCCATAAGTACTCATATAGTTTCTATCTTCGCGACGAGAAAAACATAGACGGTATTGACTGTAACAAAGTCGTTAACACTGCCGTCTTAAAGAAAAATAATATGAGAAAAACACTATCTCTTCTCGTGGCCACCTTGTTTTTTGGAGCTACATATTCGCAGACAAATTATTGGCAACAAGAGGTGAATTACACCATCAATGTACGTTTGGATGATAAAAATCACATGCTTCATGCCTTCGAAAGTTTTGAATATATCAACAACTCGCCCAATACATTGGATAAAATCTATATCCATCTGTGGCCGAATGCTTACCGCGATAAGTCTTCTTCATTGGCTGAGCAAATTTATGAGCTCAATAAAGACTATTTGCACTACGGACAGTCCGAAGACCGCGGTGGAATTGACTCGCTCGATTTCAAAATCAATGGTGCTGCAGCCAAATGGGAATACCACCCAAAACATATAGATATTGCAATTTTGTACCTGAATCAACCGCTAGCATCTGGACAGAAAATCACGGTATCCACACCTTTCAAATTGAAAATTCCTTCTGGAAAAATCTCTCGTTTAGGACATATTGAACAGTCTTATCAAATCACACAATGGTACCCAAAACCGGCAGTTTATGACCACAAAGGCTGGCACCCAATGCCTTATTTGAATCAAGGAGAATTTTATTCTGAATTTGGTTCGTTTGATGTGACTATTGAATTGCCGAAGAACTATGTAGTTGGTGCCACGGGCGACATTCAAACACCGTCTGAATTGGCTTTTCTAGATTCGTTGGCTGCACTTAACCCACTTGATCAAAACGCAAAATTTGATGCCAAAAGCATGGGAAAAACTGCTTTCCCAGAATCTTCAAAAGAATTCAAAACCATCCGATATATTCAGTCCAATGTGCACGATTTTGCTTGGTTTGCAGACAAAAGGTACCGTGTTTTGAAAGGTGAGGTTGAATTGCCACACTCAAAAAGAAAAGTGACAACTTGGGCGATGTATGTGCCTCAAAGCGAAAGACTTTGGCTGAATGCTTTGGAGTATCTGCACGACGCTACCTATTACTATTCACTATGGAATGGTGATTATCCATACAACCAAGTCACTGCGGTGGATGGAACAATTTCTGCTGGCGGTGGAATGGAATATCCGAACGTAACTGTGATTGGAAATGCAAGTAGCGCTGTGGAATTGGAATTGGTGATTGTGCACGAAGTTGGACACAACTGGTTTTATGGAATTTTGGGTACCAACGAACGCGTACATGGTTGGATGGATGAAGGTTTAAACACCTTGAATGAAATGCGTTATTTCATGACGAAATATCCTGAAAACACAGGCATGAATGACATGATTCCATTCATCAATATGATCAATTTTGATGAATTATCGCATCATGACATGGGAGATATCATGTTCAGAGCCACACAGCGTTTTGGTGCCGACCAACCAATTGAGACCCATTCATGTGCTTTTCACCCTGCCAATTATGGAACAGTGATGTACCAAAAAACAGGTTTGATTTTCCACTATTTGAAAGCCTACTTAGGAGAGAAAGTTTTTGATGAATGTATGCAATTGTATTTCGAAACTTGGAAGTTCAAGCACCCTTATCCAGAAGATTTGAAAGCTATTTTTGAGCAAAAAACAGGAAAAGATTTGAGCTGGTTTTTTGATGATTTGATCAACAAAACAAATTACATCGACTACAAATTGGTGAAATCGAAAACCAATGACAAAGGTTCAACGGCTGTGGTTAAAAACAGCGGACAAGTCAATGGTCCAATTGAAGTGAACGTGCTTAAAAACAATCAAGTTGTTGAAACACAATGGGTGGAGCCAAGTAAGCGGAGAACACGTATTGATTTAGTTACACCTGATGCTGATGAAATTGTAATAAACAACAACAAGCACATTCCTGAGCTATACAGAAACAACAACCGTTGGCAACAAAAAGGACTATTTGGCAAGATGGAACCCGTGAAAATGGAATTCCTTATTGGAGATAATGAGCCTAACAAGACCAATATTTTCTGGACTCCAGTTGTTGCAGGCAACATTCACGACAAACTGATGGTTGGAGCCGCGTTTCACAACAATGCCCTACCTATGAATCGCTTTCAATATTTGGTAGCACCTATGTTCTCTTTTGGCCGTCAAAATCTATCAGGCATCGCTGAATTCAACTATGCATTCCATCCAAAAAATGTGTTTAGAATTTCACGCTTCGGATTATCGGCAAAAACATTCAAAATGTATGATTTTGATTCCCCAGGAACAAATCGAAACGATGGATCTTTCTATGCTTTAACACCTTATTGGAGTGCTGATTTGGGCAAAAAAGGTGATGCCAAAAAAATGTCCTACAACATCTTGGTGATGGGCGTGATGAACTTTATGCAGCTGTATGATTTAGATTTAAGTCATTCTGGTGTGATGGGTCAATTTTCTGCTGAGTACAAAAGCCGTGACTACCAATCAAGCACGAAATTTAGAGCAGATATGTTAGACAATGGCTACACAACAACAAGCCGCTTGCAACTCGAAAGCACACACACCTATCGCTATTTGAGAAACAAAATGTCTCGTTCATTCGAACTTCGACTTTTTGGTGGATTAATGTCGAACTCAGGTAATTTCACACCCAATGAATTCATGTTTTCATCTAATGGTACAAACGGTTTCCAAGATGTTTTCTTTGAAAATTATTATTTCGGGAGAGGAGCAACGAGCGGCATGTTCACCAACCAACGCGACGACAACCACGGAGCATTCAAAACCGGCGTTGGATTTGTTACCGACACTTGGATGGCAACAGCAAATTTGTACGCTCCACTTCCAATTAAAAAGTTAGGCTGGATTGGTGCTTTTGCTGATTTAGGTGCGTTTGGAACGCCAAGTGGTGCGGAAATGGCCGCTAATTTAGGTTTGGGCGTAAGATTAGGTAGCGTTTTCGGAATCTATTTCCCGCTTTATTCAACAGACAACATGATGCCTGTGAATGGCAACTATGCAGAACGCATTCGATTTACATTGCGCATGAACCCGATGCACAAGTTGAATTTGAGGAAGTTGATTAACTAAACTAGCATTACAAGCTTTTTAATCGAGCATTATCTTAGGATGATGCTCGATTTTTTCTTATTAAACTAACTTATCGCGATTTAAAAAAGATTAAACAAAACCTTAACGTTAAAAACGCTAGATTTAATAAGTCCTTGACCGTTAAACAACATAGACATCAGACCTTTGCAAAAACGCCTTATGCAAAAACGCAAACTTGATGTAGTAGTTTTATCTGATGTACATTTAGGAACTTATGGCTCAAGAGCAGCCGAATTAGTGGCCTATTTAGACAGTATCGACCCAGAAATATTAGTCTTGAACGGTGATATTGTTGACATCTGGCAATTCAGCAAGCGCTATTTTCCGCCAGCGCATATGCAAGTACTAAAAAAAATTACTTCGATGTTGAGCAGAGGTACAGTGGTGCATTACATCATTGGAAATCACGATGAAGTGCTCAGGAAATTCAACGGTTTTCAATTGGGCAATTTTCATTTATCGAATAAATTGACCTTGAATTTGGAAAGCGGTAGGGCTTGGATTTTTCACGGCGACGTGTTTGATGTTACGATGAAACATTCGAAATGGCTTGCTAAATTAGGCGGAAAAGGCTACGATATGCTCATTCTCATCAACACCATGGTAAATTGGATAAGTGAAAAGATGGGAAGAGGCAGAATTTCCTTGTCCAAAAAAGTGAAAGACAGCGTGAAAGGAGTTGTGTCCTATGTCAACAATTTTGAGGACACTGCGGCTGAAATTGCAATCGAAAATGGGTTCGATTATGTAATTTGCGGACACATCCATCAACCCAAAATGAAAAAAGTGACGAACAAAAAAGGTTCAACTACTTACATGAATTCTGGAGATTGGGTAGAAAATCAAACGGCGCTAGAATATAATGAAGGAAATTGGCAGCTCTTTGAATTTGCCAAATCTGGATTGACCAAAAATGCATCTACAGAAGACAAAAAAATCAATGAACAAGCCTTGCACTACGATTTCATTTTAGAAGACATTATCAGAGAAATAGCATAACATGAAGGTACTTTACGCCATACAAGGCACGGGAAATGGACATCTGAGTCGTGCAAGGGAAATCATTCCCATACTCCAAAATCATGTTGATAAATTGGACCTTTTGGTGAGTGGCGCACAACATCAGGTGACCTATGAACACGAAATCAAATACCGCTACAAAGGGCTCACCTTTCGCGCATCAAAAACAGGTAAAGTATCCTATTTTGGCTCGATTTTGAAAATGAATCTGTTCCGATTTATCCAAGAGGTAAAATCACTTCCAGTCGAGGATTATGACTTTATTATCACTGATTTTGAACCCGTGTCGGCATGGGCGGCGAAATGGAAAGATGTGCCCTGTGTGGAAATGAGCCATCAAGCTGGTGTGGTGATGAGCAAGCCCAGGTGCAAGTCTATTTCCGATCTATTCATCTACAATTTGATGAAATACATGTGTCCAACGGCAAACAAAATAGGTTTTCATTTTCAAGCCAAGGGAAAGCAAGTATTTGCACCTGTTATCCGCAGCGAAGTAAGAGCGCTTGAAACATTGAACATGGGGCATCACACAGTATATTTACCCGGTTATTCGAACGCATATTTACTCAAAGAATTAACCAAATACGAAGCACAATGGGAGGTGTTCACCAAAGAATTGCCAGCAGAAACAAGCATACAAAACGTGCAATTCCGCAAAATTGACAACCAAGCTTTTCTAGAATCGCTTCGCACCTGTGAGGGAGTTTTGTGTGGCGCTGGATTCGAACTACCTGCAGAGGCTTTGTTCTTGGGCAAAAAAGTTATGGTTATTCCTCTGAAAGGTCAATTTGAGCAATTTTGCAATGCACTTGAAGCAGAGAAATTGGGCGCGGAGTATATACCCGAATTGAGTTGGAAATATCACAACACAATTAATCTTTGGGCTAAATCCAAACAGAAAATTCAGGTCTATTTTCCAGATCAAACCAGGTCAATTGTTTCTGATTTACTTCAAAATGTACAAACCAAAATTAATGCAAAAGAAACCAGTGCTTCGCCTAGATTCATTCCATCACCGCAAAAAATTTAGATCTTCCCAGCCAAAGCCTCAGACACATTGATGATGTGGTCGCCAATGCGTTCGTAACTTGAAAACAGATCATTAAAGATCAAGCCTGAACGCATATTGTAATCCTCTTCTTGCATACTTTGAAGATGGAAATTTCTCAATTCGTTACGCTTTTCATTGATAGAACTCTCAATTTCTTGGGCACCTTGCAAATCAACTTTATCTTCGGATAGCTCAAAATTGGACATCATTTTTGCGAATGCCTTTTCAATAAATGCAGACATTACCAAAAGACCATCGCGCTGTTCTGGCGAGAACCAAATTTTCTCCTCTTGCTTGCGAGACAAGTTCAACGACATTTGATAATACATATCACCTATACGTTCCAAATCATTGGCAATACTGTTTAAAGCACGTACCTCCTCAGAGTTTTTATCCGACATACTACCAGAAGAAACTTTACTCAAGAAATCCGCAATTTCAATTTCATATCGATCTGTTATTTGCTCATATTTCTCAATTTTATCAAGCATTTTCTTGAATTCACGCTTGTCTTTAGAACCTATCATCTTTTTCAAGAAGCCATTCATTCGAGCAGTAATTTCTGAAAACTTTTGCGTCTCCTTTTTAGCTTCAAAAATTGAAATATCTGCAGCCACAACGTTTCCACCAATAAACTCTAATCTAAATTCTTCATCGGCACCACCTTTTGATTTCACGGTGAGTTCAGCCAATTTCTGTAATTGTGGCACAAACCAAACCAATAAAAGCACATTGATTACATTGAATGCACTATGCAAAATTGCAAGTCCTTCGTTGGCCATGGATGGATCAGCTGGATTCCAAGGATCGCGGAAAAACAATTCTGTCAACCAACCAACAAAATTCAAGAAATAAGGGAAGATTAAGAGAACCCAGAAGACACCTACTACATTGAAAATCATATGCACACGAGCAGCTCTTTTGGAGAATACATTGCCCACAGTTGCCGCCAAAGTAGCGGTAATTGTTGTTCCAATATTCTCCCCCAATATTATCGCAGAAGCAATCTCAAAAGGCAAAATTCCTTTGGCAACCAAAGCCATTGTTAAAGTCATGGCCGCCGAAGATGATTGAAGAATTATGGTAATCAATGTTCCGACAAAAACAAACATGATTCGATTCAATACTGTAGGTTCTTTATACTTAACAAAAAACTGAACCAAAGCAGAGTCCACATCCAATTCAGGAACAGATGCTTTCAAAAAGCCCAATCCCATAAATAACAAGGCAAAGCCCATCACCGACATGGAGATTGCTTTTGATTTGCCTTTGGAAATAAACAACATTGGGAAAATGAGCGCGATAAAAACCAATGAATAACTGTCAATACTTACTTTAAATCCTACTAAAAGCACCAACCAAGCTGTAATCGTGGTCCCAATATTTGCACCCAACAATACACCAATTGACTCGCGCAAGGTGAGCAGTCCAGCGTTCACAAAACTTACTGTCATAACAGAAGTCACAGAAGAACTTTGTACTAAGGCAGTGATACCAATACCTGCAAAAACACCCTTCAAGCGGTTGGATGTGATGGCACGCAACCAATTTCTCAACTTGCTTCCAGCAGCTTGTTGCAAACCATCAGACATCACTTTCATCCCATAGATGAAGAGTCCAAGAGCACCCATCAAAATCAAGAATTTGACAACACCCCAAGCACGCTCTGTAGCAACAGCTTGTTTTGGACTGTACCACTCCTTGCCCGTGTCTTTGTTTACTATCCCAACTCGAACCACGTAGTTTTCATTATCTTTCAAACCAGTGATTTCGTAGTTCATGGTGCTGATTGGCAACACATCCGATTTGGTCCAATCTTGAGCAGCGAATTTTTTCTCTTTCCGTTTTTCTTCAAGAGCTAGATTGTAGCTGACAACAATCCCATAATCTGATAAATCAGAAAGTAAGGTATAATCAAGAGTCCAAGCAACTTTTATTTTCGTTTCTTTTGGAGAGACAAAAATATTTTCTACCACCGATTTAGAATGAAACTCATGCACTTCAGAAATCCAAGATATCTTTTCTGGATAAACTTCACCTTGAATTTTGGCATCAACCAAACCAACGCGATACAAATAATCGGTGTTTAATTTGAAATCATCAACAACAATTGCTTTACCATTTTGAAAAGCAACAACATCAGTCAATTGCCATTTTGGCTCAAGAATAGACCCTTCTAAGGGTTTTACCGCATACTCAACAACAACATGATGCGTTTCAAACTCATCACCTCCTAAATGATTAATTTTTAAACCATTCAGGAAAGGGTCTATTTTAAATTCTTGGGCGGAAGACGATTGCCCAAAAACCATAGAAAACGAAAGAAAAACACCCAAAAATAATGCGGAGCAAACTTTAAGAAGCTTTGTCATTGCTGATTCTTTAGAAATATCGGCAAAAGTATCGGATTGAAATGACTACTATGCCATTTCAATGTTAAGATAAGGTTAAGTAGCATGTACTTCTCGAAAAGCTGCTCCTATTACAAAAAAGCTTTTTGTGAATGAAAGATATTGTTAGCTCTATTGACGTCTTCCACCGTCTAGAATACCTTCGTCGTTGATGCGCGAACGAATTGTTCCTCCTGTTCGAGAAAGATCTAAATTCCAACGGTTGTTAAACAACTCTCCTGGCATATCTGAATGAAGCAAAACATACTCATTGCCAATCATAGATGGATTATAGAACACAAATCGACGGTTCGAGAAATTGTCGATTTTATAATACTGCCAAATCTCGTACGGATATTCTTCTGGCTCATTGGGTCGTTGAATTTTCGCATTTGGAGGGCCATATTTCAGAAACACTCTGCCACGATCAGTTTTAAATCCAGGAAGCAACATGCTGCCGTATTCGCGCTCAACTTGCACCACCAAACGCTTGTATTTGATCCATGCATCCGTTGGTTGACGGGCGTCTGTTCGAATCCAATAAGACTGGAAATACTTCTTAGCCAATTCTTTATCTTTTGATGATAGCAACTTATAAATCTGAGAAATGTCTGCCTGAGAAGATATCGGAGTCAAACTCTCTAAATAATAGAACAAAGAATCGTCTGGTAATTCTTCAAAAAACCTTGGGTCGACAATGGTTTGTGAATAGTCAAGCACCACGTCTTCCACACTCGGATTAAAGCGGTCGAATTGGAACTCTCTTTTCTTCAAGACAATTTCTTCATTGTCCAAAAACTCTACAACAAAAGTATAGCTTCCACTGCGTAATTCGGCGATATTCATATTCACAATCAAAGGGAGCACAGGAACACTGCTGTAAATCTTAGTCACGGTGTAATCATCCATTCTTCTGCCATTGAAATTATCGCGCAGATAATAACGAATTGCAAATTTGGGTAAATCCTTGTATAAATGAGCGTTGTATAATTCCACGTAAGCTATGAGGCGTTCAGACTCAACATTATAATAGGGGATCAATCGAGGAATCATCTCGTAACCGCTTTTTACAAAAGACATGTTTTCTGAGGATTTTCTTAGGCTTTCAATCAATTGAATATCTGAGAAAAATGGAGCCTTACGCCAGTCGTAAACTTCGATATCTTGGATAAACTGAATGGTGTCTTTGGGATTATTCATGTCCACAAATTCATATTCAATGTTGTATTCGCCGGGCAACAAAACAAAGCGCTTGAGACTATAGACATCATCGAGCACGCCATTTTTTTCAATGAATGCCTCAATCATGTATTTGTCGAAAGCTACAACAGCATCGTTTTTAGAGATTATAATTTGTGTCGATATAGCTGTCTTGATACCATTTATCGAATCACCAGAAAAATGCAAACTGTTCGCCAAAAACTGCATGTATATTTCAATATACTGCCCTTGATCGGGAGCGTAAAATTGTTTGGCATCTACCACAATTCTCAGCGAACGCGCTGCAAACACCTGTGATGATACCAATAAGCACAATAAAAAGATATACCGTTTTGTCATAATTGAATTTTCTCTGTGACCACGAATAAACAAAATCCGTTCCACTAAATGAATGCACATTGATTCACATGCGGATTTGCTTGATTACATGGTTACATTAACATGCCACCGCAAACATGCAAAGTCTGACCCGTAACATAAGCCGCCATATCAGAAGCCAGGAAAATTGTGGCGTTGGCCACATCAACTGGACTTCCTCCGCGTTTCAATGGAATGCTGTTGCGCCATTCTTCTACAACTTTTTGGTCGAGTACTTCGGTCATTTCTGTTTCAATAAATCCCGGAGCAATTGAGTTGCAACGGATATTTCTTGAGCCCAATTCCTGCGCCACAGATTTCGAGAAACCAATCATACCCGCTTTAGATGCTGCATAATTCGCCTGACCTGCATTTCCAGAAACTCCAACCACACTCGACATATTGATGATAGAACCTGATTTTGCTTTCAACATCGGTTTGATTACCGCTTTTGTTAAATTGAATGCAGATTTCAAGTTGGTTTCAATCACTTCATCCCACTGTTGCTCACTCATGCGCATCAACAAAGTGTCGCGGGTGATGCCGGCATTGTTTACCAAAACATCTACGGTTCCAAATTCAGCCACAACGGCATCTACCAATTCTTGCGCCGAATCAAATTTAGAAGCATCCGATTTGAAACCTTTGGCAACACCACCTTTGGAGGTCAATTCCTGCTCCAACTGGCGTGCTTTTTCATCAGACGACAAATACGTAAACGCCACTGTTGCGCCTTCTTCAATAAAACGTTCCGCAATTGCACGACCAATTCCTCTCGATGCACCAGTAATGATGGCTACTTTATTTTCTAATAATCCCATATTGCTATTTTTAATGTTCTTGATTTTAGGCTGCAAAGATGGGGAAAAATGCTAAAGAAAAATCGAGATTCTCGTTTGTAAAATTTGAAATTCGAGATTTGAGATTCGTAGCGAACCTAATCTCGAATTTCAAATCTCAAATACATTTAATTTCAAAATTCGCGTCAATACACCAACGGTCTCCATCTCCTACCCAAAACCAATCTGCTGTAGCGTTTATCGAGTTTGTTGTTCCAGCCGATGCAGTATTTGGTAAATTCGCTGATTTGCAATGTGTCGATATCTCGATAGGCAAAAGCCATAATTTCGTTGGGGAATTTTTTGTTCATGCGTTTTTCATGTCGGCGCGGTAAACCAAGCAAGCGGTGAGAATAGTACAAATCCCAAGCGCCAAAGAGGTGTAGAAATTCATGGGCAATCACCGAAGGACTTTTGTGGCTCACGATGGCATATTCAATTTGCCAATCAGAACCTGTGTGCATAGCTACCGAAACCTCATCTTTGTGGTAGTTGTTGATGAAATAAATCAAAGCCACATTGTCGGTGCCGTGCATGTCGCGTAGTCGGGCAATTAAACGCTCTCGGTCATTCATTTTATTCGCTGTGCGCACCACTTCACTGGTGTCAATATCTAAGGATTTGCCCGCTTTTCTTGCTAAAGTGTTTGCCCAATTGTCTGTGTCTCTAATGCCTCTTGAAATTGGAATGGTAAACAAGGTGGAATACAATGTTTTGCGCACAAATGCATACCTCAACGGAATTTGACCAGATGCATTTTTGTGGTATTCAATCTGAATGTCGAGCGGGATCTGATTCGACTGAGCCTGTACAATTACCCAATCCATGGCGCGTTGAATGGAATCGAGCGTACTTTGAATGTCAAAATTGGTCCAAGGTTTGGTTTCTTTACTGTCCACAAAAATGGCATAAACAACCACTTTACCATTGAGCGTTTTACAGACATTGTTATTGCGCGATGCAAAGGCGACTTCTCTGGAAGTGAGACAACTTGACAATGAAATTAATATGCTAAAAAAAAGTAAAAAAAACTTCATTTTAAAGAATTGGATGCTAAAATAACGAATATTTTTTGAATGTGGTACGTAAAATCAAAACTAAAAAAACGCCCCACAAGCGTGAGGCGTTCTCTAAAAACAATCTGAAAGATTCCTTTTTCAATATTTGTGTGTTTGCTATCAAAAACTACATCATTCCGGGCATACCGCCAGGCATACCGCCGTGAGCGTGAGACGCTTCTGGCTCTGGTTCGTCGGCAATTACACACTCAGTGGTGAGCAACATGCCAGCAATAGACGATGCGTTTTCAATAGCGATGCGCGTTACTTTGGTTGGGTCGATAACCCCGCTTGCGAATAGGTTTTCGTAAACGCTTGTGCGTGCGTTGTAACCAAAGTCATCTTTGCCTTCGCGCACACGTTGAACGATAACCGCTCCTTCGCCGCCAGCATTGGCAACAATTTGACGCAATGGTTCTTCGATGGCTCTACGCACAATTGCGATACCAGTGGTTTCATCATCGTTGGCGCCTTTCATTTTTTCCAAAACTTCGATGGCACGAATCAAAGCAACACCACCGCCGGGCACGATGCCTTCTTCAACAGCAGCACGTGTAGCNNTTTCTTTTCTTTCATTTCAACCTCAGTGGCTGCACCGATGTATAACACCGCAACACCACCAGCCAACTTCGCTAAACGCTCTTGCAATTTCTCGCGGTCGTAGTCTGAAGTTGTTGATTCGATCTGCGCACGGATTTGACCCACACGGGCATCGATATCGGCTTTGTTTCCAGCGCCATTGATGATGGTTGTATTGTCTTTATCGATTTCGATTTTTTCACATGTACCCAACAAATCGAGGGTAGCATTTTCCAATTTGAAACCTTTTTCTTCTGAAATCACTTGGCCGCCTGTCAAGACTGCGATGTCTTCCAACATAGCTTTTCTGCGGTCGCCAAAACCAGGTGCTTTCACAGCTGCAATCTTCAAAGAAGCGCGCAATCTGTTAACCACCAAAGTTGCCAATGCTTCGCTCTCAACATCTTCAGCGATAATCAACATTGGGCGACCCGACTGCACAGCTGGTTCCAAAAGAGGAAGCAATTCGCGCATATTGGAAATCTTTTTATCCGTGATGAGGATATAAGGATTTTCCATTTCTACAATCATTTTTTCGGTGTTCGTCACAAAATATGGCGACAAATAACCGCGATCGAACTGCATACCTTCCACTGTTTTCACCTCAGTTTCAGTACCTTTTGCTTCCTCAACTGTGATTACACCGTCGTTTCCTACCACTTCCATAGCTTTTGCAATCAAAGTTCCGATAGCATCATCATTGTTGGCCGAAATAGACGCCACTTGTTTGATTTGGTCATTTTCAGTACAGCTTTTCGAAATAGATTTCAAATGGTCTACAACGGCAATAACCGCTTTGTCCATACCACGCTTTAAATCCATTGGATTGGCACCAGATGCCACGTTTTTCAAACCAGCGGTAACCATTGCTTGCGCTAAAACAGTAGCAGTTGTTGTTCCATCACCAGCAATATCAGCTGTTTTGGAAGCTACTTCTTTCACCATTTGAGCGCCCATGTTTTCGATGACATCTTTCAAGACCACCTCTTTGGCAACGGTAACACCATCTTTGGTAACCTGAGGTGCGCCGAATTTTTTGTCGATAACCACGTTGCGTCCTTTTGGACCGAGGGTAACTTTAACAGCATCAGCCAATGCATCCACCCCTCTTTTTAATTTGTCTCTAGCTTCTAAATCGAAGAAAATTTGCTTTGCCATTTTTATACTTTTTTAATTACGTTAAACATTAAATAATACCATAGATGTCAGACTCACGCATGATCAAAAAAGTCTTGCCCTCCAACTTGATTTCTGTGCCAGAATACTGGCCATACATCACATTGTCGCCAACTTTCACTGTCATGGGCTCATCTTGTTTGCCTGGCCCTGCAGCCACAACTGTACCTTTCAATGGCTTTTCCTTAGCCGTGTCAGGAATAATAATTCCGCTCGCTGTAGTTTCTTCGGCCGGTGCTGGCTCCACCAACACGCGATCCGCTAATGGTTTCAATAATGTTGACATATAATTGTTGTTTTTTAGTTCGTCCTTGATGTGTCGAATTTTGTGCCACGTGATTTTTGGATTGAAATTTCGAAAAAAATGTCAGATTGACTGACGAAATGACACGACAAACCGAAAACTTATTTCTATGTCATTTGTTATTCTGTCATGCTCCTCAACGACTCCTACAACCACAAAGAAGTGAACCGCCAAATTATTGAAGCGGTGGGTGCGCCATACTCCATTTGGACGCGTATTAAAATGAATGGTATTGGTTCTCCACGAACAACAATCACTACATCAAGTCCTGAAATTCAAAGACTTTTAAACCTTGACAACAATGCTTCGTGGTGCTTCATTGAGCTGCGACCCAAAGGCATCATTGTGCGTTTTCGCTCGCTGCTTGAAACCTATGCCTTGGTGATTCCGTGGTGGAAATTGGTCATTTTCAAAGCCAATCCAAATGTGCATACACTCCACTGCGACGGCAACTTTGTGAGCATCAACACAGAGTCGAAGGCTTTGAAGGGTTTTATGGTGAGGTTGATGGAGTTGAAGGCGAACAGCTAATCACTCCCTAATCCCCACAATTTTCACCTCAACCCTTCTATTAAACTGATGCAGCCTTTCAAACAGCACTTTATTGGCTTTATGCTGATTGATATAATCATTGTTCAACTCAATTAACTCCGGTTCTGGACAAACCGCAGATAGAGAATCATCAAGATAATCCCAGTAATTGTTATTGCACCAGTAAACAAATCTCGGCTTTTCCCTGCCGTAACCAACCGCTATTATTTGTGTGGAATCTACTCCAAATTCTCGCGTCATACATTGCAAAACCAAATTTGCTCGGCGCTGACTTAAATCCAAATTTGACGCAGCCGAACCGCGCCAGTCTGTGTGAAAACCAATTTCAAATATCAAGTTGGGATGGGATTTTATGAATTGAACGAGTTCAAGGAAATTAGAGAAATACGATGAATCCAAGTCTAAACAATTGTTTTGTCGAACCAAATTTGGATAGGGTTTAAGAACATTACGATATTCAAACCTATGCTTTATCAAATCCCCAACATGAAAAACGGTGTCGGTCATTTTTACATAGCGGGGTTGAGCGTACAACTCTCCTATTCCAAAAAGAAGCAGGAAGCTTGATAGTACTTTGATATATAACAATTTTATTTTCATGTTAATACATTCACATTTTCATCATTCCTTAATGCCAATAATACGTACATCAATCCTTCTGTTGAACCTATGGAGATGCTCAAACATCACTTTATCTTCTTTGAATTGCTGGATATATTCATTGGTCAAAACGATTGGAATTCCCTCACACAATTGCGACAATGAATCATCATGAAAAGCCCAATAATGTCCGTTGCAAGTGTAAATTGTTCTTGGATGTGATCTGCCATAACCAAATGCTTTTACTCGGGATGAATCAATGTTGTGCGCACGAATCATACAATCTACCAAAGCTTGAGCACGTCGTTTACTTAAATCCAAATTTGAGGCAGCTGAACCGCGCCAGTCCGTATGCGACGCTATTTCAAAAATAAGATTGGGATGTGCTTGGATAAATTTGACAATTTTTATAAAGTTTAAACGGTCTATATATTGCCAATCTGGTTCGTGTTCTCCTTGTAATATGGGCTCTAAAGAACATTGAAACCTCCAAGCACTAGAATAAAACTCATGCTGTATCAAATCCCCAACATGAAAAACGGTGTAGGTCATTTTTGCATATCGTTCTTGTGTCAAAGATGGTTTACTCGAAAAACCAACAACGACGATTAGAAAAATAAACCTCATAAACCTGTGAATCATAGAGATGACTTTATCAAATAAGGTCAAATTTAAAAAATTATTCCAATCACAGCCAGAATGTACAATAACCAAGCACTGTGAATAAATTAAGCGAATTTAAGAGATTTATCAACAACAAAACTGCTACCTTTGCAGCGCGATAATGCATTAAAAACTAATTTTATGGCGCAAGATATTTTTGACAAGTTGAATAAGAATCGTGGTCCAATTGGCCAGTATGCAAAAGGCGTTCACGGTTACTTCACATTCCCAAAACTCGAAGGCGAATTGGGCAACAAAATGTTTTTTAGAGGCAAAGAAGTTTTGACTTGGTCAATCAACAACTACCTCGGTTTGGCCAACCATCCAGAAGTGCGCAAGGCTGATGCCGATGCTGCTGCTGAATGGGGAATGGCTTATCCGATGGGAGCTCGAATGATGACGGGTCAGACAAAATATCACGAACAATTGGAGCAAGAAATTGCTGAGTTCATGGGCTATGAAGACAGTATTGTAGTAAACTTTGGCTACCAAGGCATGGTTTCTACGATTGATTGTTTGGTTGATCGCCATGATGTAATTGTTTACGACAGCGAATCTCATGCTTGTATTTTGGATGGTATGCGTTTGCATGTTGGTAAGCGTTTCGTGTTCCAACACAACGATATGGAAAGCTTCGACAAGCAAATGGCACGTGCTACGAAAGTGGCAGAAGCCAATGGCGGTGGTATCTTGGTGATTACTGAAGGTGTTTTCGGAATGGCAGGTGACCAAGGAAAAATCAAAGAAATCGTTGAATTCCGCAAGTCAGGTAAATACAACTTCCGTTTGTTTGTTGACGATGCACACGGCTTTGGTGCTGTTGGTGCTACGGGTCGTGGTGCAGGCGAAGCGCAAGGCGTTTTGAATGAAATCGATGTGCTTTTCGGAACATTTGCAAAAGCAATGGCTTCAATCGGCGGATTTATCGCTGCCAATGAAAGCGTAGTTGAATATTTGCGCTACAACATGCGTTCTCAAATGTTTGCAAAGTCATTACCAATGCCTATCGTAATTGGAGCTTTGAAGCGTTTGGAATTATTGAAAACAAGATCTGAATTGCGCGAGAAATTGGCAACAATCGCTAATGCTCTTCAAACTGGCTTGAGAGAAAACGGCTTCGATATCGGAGCTACAAATTCGCCAGTGACACCAGTATTCTTAAAAGGTGAAGGTAACTTAGCTGTTGCAACCAATTTGACATTCGACTTGAGAGAAAATTATGGTATTTTCTGTTCCATCGTAACTTATCCAGTTGTACCAAAAGACGTAATCATGTTGCGCTTGATACCCACAGCGGTGCACACTTTGGAAGATGTACAATATACGATTGAAACTTTCGTAAAATGCCAAGAAAAACTGACTAGAGGCGAATATGCTTCTGAGCAATTGGCAGCAGTTGAGACAGATAAATAAATTGCTTTTGGCTTTTAGCTTTTGGCTTTTGGCAAGAATTCATTCACATCGCCAACAGCTAACAGCTAATCGCTAATGGCCAACAGCCAAAAAAATGAAACACAATTTCGGAGCAGGTCCTTGTATTCTTCCACAGGAAGTGATGGCACAAGCCGCAGCAGCAGTTTTGGATTTCAATGGATTATCCATTCTTGAAGTTTCTCACCGTAGCAAAGATTTCGTAGCAGTAATGGACGAAGCACAAGTCTTGGTAAAAAAGGCTTTGAATGTGCCAGAAGGTTACAGCGTACTTTTCTTACAAGGCGGCGCAAGTTTGGGTTTTTTAATTGCCGCGTTGAACATGGCTCGCGAACACAAACGAGGTGCTTATTTGGATACTGGAAACTGGGCAGCAAACGCCATCAAACAAGCAAAAATGGCTGGAGTTGAACCTGTTGTTGTTGGGTCTTCAAAGGATGATAATTACACTTTCATTCCCAAAAACTTCAATATTCCTGATGATGTGGATTATGTGCATTACACGTCCAACAACACCATTTATGGCACGCAGTTCAAAGCCATTCCAAAGATCAATAAACCTTTGATTTGCGACATGTCATCGGATATTTTTTCGCAAGAAATAGACATCTCTAAGTTTGATTTGATTTATGCCGGTGCTCAGAAAAATTTGGGTCCAGCTGGAGCAACTTTATACATCGTAAAAGACGAAGTTTTGGGCAAATCGTCCATTTCTCCGATTCCAACCTATTTGGATTTGGCGGTGCATCAGGCAAAAGAGTCCATGTTCAATACACCACCTGTTTTTTCGATTTATGTGGCCATGCTCAACTTGCGCTACTTATTGGCACATGGCGGTGTGAAGGCCCAGCAAGAATTGAACGAGCGAAAAGCGGTTTTGCTTTACAGCGAAATCGACAACAACGACAAATTCACATCACCCGTAAACAAAGAAGACCGTTCGAATATGAACGTGATTTTCTTCTTGAAAGACGAAGAAGCCCATAAAGAGCGCTTCGATAAATTGTGGAACGATGCAGGAATCGTTGGATTGAAAGGTTACCGAACTTTGGGCGGATATCGTGCTTCTATGTACAATGCTTTGCCATTGGAAAGCGTTCAGGTTCTGGTAGATTGCATGAAGACTTTGTAAGTTGGCTGTTAGCTATTGGCTATTAGTTCAAGCGCAGCGAGTAATTGGTTGTCCACACATAAGATTATTGAACCATAAATATAGAGCCTGTTGACGAAAGTCGGCAGGCTTTTTTAGTGTTCAGCACAAAATACACTGCAACGATCAAATTGTTATCCCAAAAATTAGCTACCCCAACATTCTGTTTATCTTTGCCCGAAAATCAACAAAAATTGACCAACAATAAAACTTAAACCCATGAAGATACTTGCAAACGACGGCATTTCGGCCATTGGCAAATCCACATTAGAAAACGCTGGATTTACAGTGATTACGGACAAAGTTGACCAAAGCCAACTCATCAGCTACATCAACGATCATTCGATTGATATGCTTTTGGTACGCAGTGCAACAACCGCTCGTCAAGATTTGATTGATGCCTGCCCCTCGTTGAAGTTGATTGGTCGCGGAGGTGTAGGTATGGACAATATCGATGTGGCTTATGCCCGTGAAAAAGGTTTGCATGTAATCAATACTCCTGGTGCATCTTCTCCATCGGTTGCTGAATTGGTAATGGGACAAATGTTTTCTATGTCGAGATTTTTGCACGATTCATTCAAAAACATGCCAACAATTGGCTCGACAGAATTCAATACCCTCAAAAAGAACTATGCGAAAGGCGTTGAATTGAGTGGCAAGACCCTATTAATCATCGGATTTGGTAGAATTGGTCGGGCTTTGGCGAGTTATGCTTTGGGTTGTGGAATGAAAGTTCGAGCAGTTGACATGTATACAGATATTGTTCAAATCCCATTACAAATTCAAGGGTTAGAAAACATCAATGTCCCTATAACACCAACGGATTTCTTGAGTGGCGAATTGCCCCATGCTGATTACATCTCAATCCATGTGCCCAAACAAAAAGATGGAAGCGCAGTTATCGGAAAAGCAGAATTTGACTTGATGAAAAACGGTGTGCGCTTGGCCAATGCAGCTCGTGGCGGTGTTATCGACGAAATGGCTTTGATAGAAGCCCTCGATTCTGGAAAAGTTGCCGCTGCTGCTCTCGATGTTTTCGAAAACGAGCCTACGCCCAACGATGCACTGTTGAAACACCCCAAAATTGCTTGTACACCGCACATTGGAGCCGCAACAAACGAAGCACAAGATAGAGTTGGATTGGAACTGGCTGAGACGATTATTGGGATTTTTAAATAGTCACCTTTCGTAAATTGGAGTGTCCATTTTATCTTCCAAAACTAAAATACGGCTCATTTTGATTCAGAATACAGCTCATTTTTTAGTGATTTTGAGCTGACTTAAGGCACCAAATGAACCGAAAGTTGCTATTTTCGCAGCACTGTTAATTCAAAACTAATCACCATGTGGAAAACTGTGCTCTTTCTCCTCTTCACGCTTATCGTTGTGCCAATTGCTACGTTCTATTTCGATGAACCTTTGAATGACTTGCAGGGTCGCGCCTTAAAAACCTTGATTTGGGTTTATGGAATTGCCGCAGCCTTAACCTTCGTAGTCAGTTCGATAACAGACAATTACAGTCAAGTGGATAAACTGTGGAGCATCATTCCGGTGCCATATGTTTGGATTATTGCGCATTTTTCGGACTACGACCAACGCATCGTGTTGATGGCGATTTTGGTGACCATTTGGGCTGCTAGGCTCACCTATAACTTTGGTCGACGCGGTGGTTATACGCTTAAATTTTGGGAAGGCGAAGAAGATTACCGTTGGTCAATATTGCGTGCCAAACCAGAGTTTCAAGCCAAGTGGCGCTGGATTTTGTTCAATTTGCTGTTCATTTCCGCTTACCAAATGGGCTTGATTTTACTATTTACCCTACCCGCTTTGAAAGCCATGGATTCGGCTGAGCCTTTGGGTACTATGGACTATTTCTTGGCACTCCTATTCTTAGCTTTGGTACTCATCGAATTTATTGCCGACCAACAACAATACGACTTCCAAGAAGGCAAGCACGAAGCCAAACGAGAAGGACAAAAACTTACTGCAGCCCAGCAAATTGGCTTCACCCACACGGGACTTTGGGCCTACATGCGTCACCCCAATTACGCTGCCGAACAAGCTATTTGGATTGTGTTCTATTTCTTCTCGGTTACTGCAACAGGCCTTTGGATCAACTGGTCGATTGCCGGTGCCTTGCTCTTGGTTTTGCTCTTCAAAGGCAGCTCAGATTTTAGCGAAGGGGTTTCCGCAGAAAAATATCCGCTGTATAAAAAATACCAAGAACAGGTGGGCAGATTTTTGCCGATTAAAGGAAAGTTTAAGGGGTAGTAAAAAACCACTAAGAGCAGTAAGGCATCACGAAGTAGGAGCAAACCACGAAGACACCAAGAACACGAAGGCATCACAAAGTATGAGTGATAAAAACTTTGTGAAACACTCTGTGACTTTGTGACTTTGTGGCTCAAACTCAAAACCTCCCCTTCAACTTCAAAAAAGGCTGTTCAAAAAACTTGTAACTCAACCAAGAGAGAAAAACGGTTATCGTTGGTGCTGCAAGGACATAAATCACTGCGCCGAGCAATAAATTTATTTTGGAAAAGCCCTTGTAATCAAAGTCTCGCAAAATATAATCGTGCAAAAGAAACATCACCAACAAGTGATACATGTAAATGCCATAAGAGATTTTGCCCAAATACAGCGCTCTGTTGTGGAACCATTTCCATGAAATTTTGCGTTCATTCACAATTTGATCTACAATAATGAAGCAGAAAAACAAAGCGATGGCATAGCGTTCAAAAATGACCAAACTTCCAGAAAAAATAATGTTTTTGAATAGAATCATCAAAAATCCAAGTGCATAAACGAGCATGATTTTGGTCTTAGAAACTTGCTTTAGTGATTCAAAAAAACTTGGGTTTTTCTCCCAATAAATCGCAAGCAAACAGCCGAAAAGCAAGTCCGGCATCACAGAAAGTGTGTGGTAATACAAAACTCGGGCGTCTTCCCAGTGCATCCAACGAAACAACAAGGAAACGCATAAAAGCGCATAAACTGCATATTTCAAATAAACCTTGTTGGGTTTCATAAGTCCGAAGAAAAGCAAGCCCAAAAGTCCCCAAACCACGTAAAATTGTTCCTCAACAGCAATAGACCAAGGCGAAGTCAGGAAATTGATACTATCAAAAGCACCGTGTTTGATTTCATCGAAATTGGCTAAAAAGAGCACATAATTTATGCCTTTGTGACTGGTTTCATAGGCTTCTAAAATACACGGGAACACAAGAAATCCAATGAGTACAATCAAAAAATACAAGGGCCAAATGCGCAAAGTACGACGCATCAAAAAATTCTTGTAGGAAAAAGTGTTTCGCGTTTTCACCTCCCAAAACATCAGATAGGTGATGAGGAATCCGCTCAGTACAAAAAAGAAATTGACGCCCAATGCGCCTTTGTCCGTGATTTTTGCAATGTATTGAAA
>DIUF01000087.1:25220-30534 GCA_002422285.1 Flavobacteriales bacterium UBA6165
GTGATGCCTTCTTCCTGTTGAGGTGCTAATTTTTCTTTGGGCATAGCCATCAAATTCAAGTGATACCAAGTCGTTTTTTTAAGGACTTGTTCGCCCTTGTGCTCGTAAGTATGATAGGTATTCAAGATTTTATACGCAATAGCATGACCAGACAAATTGCACTCCTCGGCAATTTCTCTCAAGGCTGTTTCGCGCGGTTTTTCACCCGAATCCATTTTACCTTTGGGCAAATCCCATTTCCCTAATCTGTGGATAAACAAAAACTTACCCTCAAATTCAACGATTCCCCCAGCAGCTTTGATAAAAACAAATTGTTCTTTGATCTTTTTAAATGCCTCTTTCGGATTTTCGCAAACGATACAACTCGAATTTTGCAAGGCATAAATCGACTCTTTTTCCAACAAGGATTCAACATTGTTGTAAAACTTAAAATCTTGGGATGACTCATCAGAAAATTCAGGGCTTGTTATCAACAAACACTTGCCATCAATAAAAACTTTGTACTTTTGCGCCATGATTACACCGGATAACGATCGTGCTCTGCGATTGGCAGAATTTCTACTGCAAATTAAAGCAATTAAACTGAATGTCAACCAACCTTTCACTTGGGCTTCTGGGTGGAATTCACCGATTTACTGCGATAACCGCGTTACTTTAAGTTACCCAAAAATCAGGACCTTCATCCGTCAGGCCTATGCGCAAACTATTGAGGAGTTGTATGGGAAAGTAGATGTGATTGCTGGTGTGGCTACAGGCGGCATTGCTCAAGGTGCTTTGGTAGCTCAAGAGTTGGATTTACCGTTCATTTATGTGCGCACTTCGCCAAAGGGTCACGGATTGACCAATCAAATTGAAGGACATTTCGAACCCGGACAAACTGTTGTGGTTGTTGAAGATTTGATTTCAACAGGTGGCAGCAGCTTAAAAGCCGTTGAAGCCTTAAAAGAAGCTGGTTGTAATGTGAAAGGATTGGTGGCTATTTTCAGTTATCAATTTGACATTGCCAAAGAACATTTCGCTGAAGCACAATGCCCGTTTGCTACGTTGACCAATTATGAAACCTTGATTGAAAAAGCAGTTGAATCTGGTTACATTCAAGAAAAAGACGTTGAAGAATTGAGAGAATGGCGTTTAAGTCCATCCACTTGGAAAAAATAAAATTATGCAACTAACAAGTCAAGAAGCCCAA
This sequence comes from Flavobacteriales bacterium UBA6165, assembly GCA_002422285.1. Taxonomy (GTDB): domain Bacteria; phylum Bacteroidota; class Bacteroidia; order Flavobacteriales_D; family Crocinitomicaceae; genus UBA6165. Next base: position 26,410 of record DIUF01000087.1, read on the forward strand.
ATCAATGCAAGTGCAGCGGATGTTTTTACATTCCTGAGCGATTGCCAAAACATCATTCATTTGTTGCCACAAGACAAAATCAGCGATTGGAAAGCAACAACGGATGATTGCTCATTTAAGGTGCAAAAAATGGCTACCATTCCATTGGTAGTTACCGAGCGCATTCAAGATTCTGCTATAAAAATGGTATCAGGCGATGGTGCTCCTTTCCCATTTACCCTCGATTTAATCATTGAATCAGTAAATGATGCTTCATGCAAAGGTCATCTCGAATTCAATGGAGAAGTGAACACTTTCTTGAAAATGATGATCGAAAAACCAATGGGCAATTTGTTTGATTATATGTCGCACAAGTTGCAAAAGCAGTTTGAGAATTAATCGACAGCTTCATCAAATAAATCCATCATTTCAGGAAGAAAAAGGCGCAACTCATGAAATTGCATGGTATTCCATGTGCCTATAACTTGCTGAGCCAAAACATTGCCGTAAATTTGCGAGATTAGGCAAAATTATGAGACAAGTATTGGTAATGATTCTGGTGTTTTGGGTCTTCGCATTGCGTGCTGAAGAATTGCCTAAACATCCCTATTACAAAGAAATCAATCACTATTTCGGTTTGCCTTCCATGCACATTTATGATCTGCATGTATCAAAATCGGGGCTCTTATTTCTGGGCACCGACAATGGCTTGTATTCATACGACGGCATCAAATTCAAATCCTACAAATTCAAACACAACCTCGCCAATACTGTTGACCGCATTCAAGAAGATGAAGCAGGACGCATTTGGTGCAAGAATTTTTCCAATCAAATTTTTGTGCTTTTGGGCAACGAGCTTTGGGTGCATGAACCAACAGAAAAACTCCTTTCAATACTAGGCGCAAACTTGGGCGATTATCAAATTACACCAACTGGACTGTGGATTATCACCGAAAAAGAACTTCTTCATATTGATAATTTTGGTAAAGCGAATCGGAAATTTAGTATTCCGAAAAGTGAAGAAGCCAATTTTATTTTTGCTATCGAATATGACCCAAACACCAAAGAAATCCTCATTGGAGAAACCAATCATTTGATTACCATCTCAAGTTCAGGCAAACTATTCAAAACGCCCCTCTTAGAAGGACAAAAAACCATTACGCTCTCTAAGCATCATCTTTTTTATGCCATGAAGGGGAAAGACAACAAATTATTTGTGAGTAGAGACAAAAAAACATTCAGCAGTATTGACGTTAACTTGAAAAACTACATTATCAAAACATCGATAACTGACCTTGGTGTTTGGCTTTGTACTGGCAACGGTGTTTATAAAATTAATCCAGACAAAAAGCGTGTCGAATTTCCATTTCTGATGGAGCGCAAAGTAACTGATGTTGTTCAAGATCATGAGGGCAATCTTTGGTTCAGCACGCTTGGAGATGGTTTAATCTTTGTGCCTAGTCTGAAAATTCAAAAGATCAATATCCCTAAGGTCTCCAATAATAGAAACATCTTCACTGCCATCAACATCGATGAGCAAGGACATCTCTACATGGGCACTAGAACTGGAGAGGTGTATGAATTAAACAGAGCTTATCAGATAGTAAGAACCTTCAATACAGGTAAAAACAAAGAAATTGAGCACATAGATATCAAAAAACATCACGTGGCTACATCTGATGGTCGATTTGACAGACAGGGTAACAAAATCAATGACGAAATAAAATATTACAAAGATTTAGCTGAGGACGACATGGGCAATTACGTTTTTGGCAGCTACAATCTCGCCGGTGTAATTGCTAAAGAAAGCATAGAATACCCCAGTACTGAAAACTACTTCCAAAACAAAGAACTTGTCCTTTATGGCGACATGCCCAAATACATGCGCATTTTAAGGAATAAGAGGACACGCGCGGTGCATTTCCATAAAGAAAATCGCATGTACTATGTTGGCGCTAGCGATGGGCTTTTCTCGTATGGGCCAAACAATATTGAACAAGAAATAAGAACAGAAAATAATACGCCAATTATTGCTGCAAGTATTGAATCCGATGTCTTTGGAAATATTTGGATTGGCTCACTTCAAAATGGAATTTACAAAATATCAAACAACAAAATAGTTCAACATTTCGATGTGAACAGTGGCTTATCTGGAGAACATACCAAAAAAATCCATATCGATAATTCGGGAATTTGGATTATTAACGATCATGGGTTGGACTTCATCGACCTGGAAACCAACGCGATATCACGTATGAGTAGATATAGTGGGTTGCATGGTTTGGATTTATTCGACATCACATCAAACCAGACCCATTTGTGGTTACTTACCAGTGAAGGCCTTTTGTTTTGTGATAAGTCAGCCTTTAGCACGCCGTATGTACCCACCTTAAAAATCAGTAATGTATCTGCAAACGATCAAAAAATAAATAACTCGGTTCAACTCAATCACAATCAAAGCAACATAGTTTTTGATATTCAAACCACTCAATACAGAAGTTTGGGTAATTATGTATACGAATACCGATTGATGGGTTTAAATCAAAACTGGAAAACTCAAAGCGCTAATATCAATCAAATCAATTATTTGGCACTCGACCCTGGCGTATACACCTTTGAGGTTAGAGTCAGAATTGGTGAAATCTGTTCTCCTGTCGAGAAATTTCAATTCACAATTAAAAAAGCATTTTGGATGACCTCATGGTTTTTGATCATAGGCCTTCTGACAATTACGGTTGTATTATATTTACTCTTCCAATGGAGAATTGGTATAGTAAGGCGGCGGCAAGAACTACGAGAGCAACTTGCCCTTTCGCAAATCACAGCACTACGCACACAAATGAATCCACATTTTATGTTCAATATTCTCAATGCTTTTCAAGGTCTGATTTATTCCAACCAAAAAACCAAGGCCAACGAATATTTGGGAGTATTTTCAGATTTGATGCGCAAGACTTTGGACATTTCTGACAAAAGAGAAATCAGCATTTACGAGGAACTGGAAGCCATTGATTTATACATCTCCTTGGAAAAAGCAAGATTTGCCGAAAATGAATTTGAATATACATTGGAAACACATGAAGAGGAAGAACTAAAAAAATTCGCCATACCTTCCTTAATTTTACAGCCTTTTATTGAAAACGCCATCAAACATGGGCTTTTACACAAGCCAGGTGAGAAAAAATTAAAACTCTCAATTTCCAAGGAAAACAATCAATATTGGCGCTTTGAAATTCAAGACAATGGCATTGGACGAAAACATTCGCTAGAACTGAATAAAAACCTTAAAAAACACAACTCATTTGCTACGAAGGCCATTGATAGTAGAATTAGTCTCATCAATCGCTTAAACAAAAACCAAATTCAAATTGAAGTGATCGATCTGAAAAACTCAGATAATACAGCTCTTGGTACACGGGTGATTTTGAAAATACCGATAAAAACTATTTAAATGAATGCAATTATTGTTGACGACGAACTAAATGCACGACTGGCATTAAGGGGTATATTGGAAGAAAATTTCCCTTACGTAAATATTTTAGACGAATGCCAAAACGTACCTGAAGCCGTAATTAGCATTAATAAACACAAACCCGATGTTGTTTTTTTGGACATCTCTATGCCGGGTTATTCTGGACTTGAACTCTTCGATTTTTTTGAAGATGATATCAATTTCAAAGTGATTTTTGTGACGGCTTACAATGAATATGCAATCAATGCTTTTGAAAAATCGGCGGTGGATTATATCTTAAAACCCATCCGGATAACAGCAATCGAACGAGCGTTGAAGAAAGTTGAAGATTCTGGAAATAAGCTTGACAAATTGCGTGAAAACTTGGAAAACACGGGTTCAAAAAAAGTGGCTCTTAGCACAGGTGACGGACTGATTTTCCTCATCTTGGATGATATTATATACCTCAAGGCGGATGGTTCATACACCCATTTTATCACACGAGATGGCAAGAAAATTACAGTGTCTAAGAAGATTTCAGAATTTGAAAAGTTAGAAAAAATGGGGCCTTTTTTGCGCATTCACCGCAGCCAAATGATCAATTACAATTGTGTTAAAAAAATCCTCAAACAAGATGGTGGCTTTGTGGTTATGGACAATGGTGCCGAACTGTCCATTTCAGCAGAAAAAAAACA
>DIUF01000089.1 GCA_002422285.1 Flavobacteriales bacterium UBA6165
ACTCTGGCCTGAGCTTCTGGAAACAAAGCATTGATTAAGGTGCTTTTTCCTGCACCACTGTGGCCTGCAAGCACAACTTGTTTGCCGCGCATGTCGTCTTTCAGGGCAGCAACACCAACACCGTTTATGGCACTAATGGGGATGCACGGATAACCGAGCGGCTCATAAATGGCGATGATTTCTTGCATCACTTCCAAAGCCGTTTCGTCGTATAAATCGATTTTATTGAAAACCAAAGTTGTGGGAATGCGCATCGATTCTGTAGAAACCAGAAAACGGTCGATGAAAGCCAAATGTGTTTCGGGAGCAAAAAGCGTCACGAATAAATAGCATCGGTCTATATTGGCAGCAATGATGTGGGCCTTTTTGGAAAGATTCACCGATTTGCGTTCGATGTAATTGATGCGTGGTTCGACTTCAACAATCACTGGCGTTTCTTGCGTGTCACCCGACCAATCAACCTTTACTTTATCGCCAACAGCTACGGGATTCGTCGTGTCGCGCTCTTCCAAACGGATTTTTCCCCGAATGCGACAACTCAAACGCGAACCATCTTCTAAGCGAACAAGATAATTGCTGCCGGTGGATTTCATGACCAAACCGCTTTTTATTTCAGACATGGAGCAAAGGTATCAAATATGACTGAGGCAAAATCAAAACCCAGTAACCCCATTCACCGTTGTATATTTCAACACGTTTTTCTTCTCGGGATGGATGCGCGCAAAAGCCGATTGTACTGCAATTGTGCCTTCATGGAAACCGCAAAGAATCAGTTTCAATTTGCCTTCGTATTGATTCACATCACCAATGGCGTAGATGCCTGGTCGGTTGGTTGAATAATCCACGGTATTCACTTTAATGGCGTTTTTCTCGATCTCAAGACCCCAATCAGCAATTGGACCCAAACTAGGTTTTAAGCCAAAAAGTGGAATAAAATGATCGGTATGTACAATGATTTCGCCTTCGTGGTCGTGTTGGATTTTGAGTGATTCCACTTTTCCATCGCCATGAATATCAACCACTTCGGCTTCCGTGATGATTTTTATTTTTCCTGCTTCGGCCAAATCCAAAACTTTCTGAACCGAATCCAAATGTCCGCGGAAAGAAGAACGACGGTGCACCAAAACAACATCTTTGGCAATGTTTTTCTCACTCAAGAAAATCGTCCAATCCAAAGCAGAATCGCCACCGCCAGCCAAAACACAGCGTTTTCCTCGATAAAACTCCGGGTCTTTGATGATGTATTCCACACCTTTGTCTTCGTATTGCGCGATATTTTCGATAGGAGGTTTTCGTGGCTCAAACACACCCAAACCGCCAGCAATCATTACTATGGGCGCTTTGTGTTGGGTGCCTTTTTCTGTTGTTACGATAAACATTTGTTTCCCATTATCGTCAATTTCTTCGATGGTCATGGCTGCTTCACCCAAAGTATAGGTGGGCTTGAAAGGTGCTATTTGTTCCTCTAAATTGTCGATGAGTTCACCTGCCAAAATAGAGGGATATCCTGGAATATCGTAAATTGGTTTTTTGGGGTAAATCTCGCTACATTGTCCGCCAGGCTGTGGCAAGGAATCAATTAAATGGCAGCGTAATTTAAGCAATCCCGCTTCAAAAACGGTAAATAGTCCAACTGGACCGGCTCCGATAATTATTATGTCTGTTTGTATCATTTTTTGGCTGTTGGCTATTGGTTCCCAACTCATTGGGGAGCTGTTGGCTATTTCATTAATTTAATAATTTCTTCTTTTAATTTTGGGAGCTCGCGAATCACAATTGTCCAAATCACTTCGTCAGAGATATTGTCATATTCGTGTGCAATTCTATTTCGTGTTCCGATAATCTGTTTTGCATTCTCTATTTCGATATCGCTAAATCTATAATTGGATATTCTATTCACAGCCTCACCAATAATTTCAATATTTCGTTCGACCGCTTTTTTGGATTTTAAGTCCTTTTGAAACTCGATAAAATCTATTTTTTCAGGGAGAAAATCGTAAATCTCGTCAATAGATCTCAAAATATCCTCGAGCCAAGCATTAATTTTATTGTCCATAAATTAAAACTTTAGACCCGTCCAATTCTCTTTTAAAAAAGGAATTTTTAATGCCCCTTTCTTCAATCAAATCAATCTGTCTTTTGAAGATTTTTTCTAGGCTTTCTTTTAATTGAAAATACAGATCGGTATATTTAATTGGATCATTTTCGTTGAAATCTACTACAAAATCAATATCCGAGTCTTCCTTAAAGTCGTCTCTCAAAACAGAACCGAAAACGGAAAACCTCTTAACACCATACTTGGCGCAAAGTTTTTTTATACGACTCAGATTATTTTCTGAAATATTCATTACGTTTTATTTAACTACAAATTTAATTTTTTTTTAGCAACTTTCAGTGATTGCGATTGACTAAAAGCGCAGCGCCCTAACCTGTCTGCCGACAGGCAGACAGCTAAAAGCCAATGGCTAAATTAAAAATCTTCTGGAATGGCTTCTACGCTTTTGATATGTGGTAATGCACTTTTGATGGCGTGTTCGATGCCCGCTTTGAGGGTCATGCCACTCATGCTGCAATCGGAGCAAGCGCCTGTGAGTTTCACCAAAACACGGTCGTCTTCGGTGATGTCGACGAGCTCAATATCTCCGCCGTCGGCTTGCAAATGCGGCCTGATGGTTTCAATGGCGTCGAGGACTTTTTGTTCTATTTCTTTGTTCATTTTTTGGCTGTTGGCTGTTGGCGATTAGCTGTTGGCTGTTAGCTATTGGCCAAAAGCGTAGCGCCCCAATAGCCAATAGCCAATAGGCTCTTCTACTTCATCTGTTCTAAAAAATTATCAATCAATTCGTTTAAAGGTGCTAATAAAGGTGAATCGTCGGAGAACGCAGCTGGTTTGCCGGCATCACCGCCTTCGCGAATGCTTTGCACCAAAGGCAACTGACCCAAGAAAGGTACGCCCATGGTTTCAGCGAGGTTTTTTGCGCCGTCTTTTCCAAATATATAGTACTTATTTTCAGGTAGTTCGGCTGGCGTGAACCAAGCCATATTTTCAACAATACCCAAAACTTTCACGTTGATAGAATCCAATTTGAACATGTTTACCCCTCGACGTGCATCGGCCAAAGCCACTTCTTGCGGCGTACTCACAATCACAACGCCATCCAAGGGGGCTACTTGCACCAAGCTCAGGTGAATATCGCCCGTGCCTGGAGGTAAATCGATGAGCAAATAGTCCAATTTTCCCCAATAAGAATCGGTAAACATTTGGTTCAAAGCCTTGGAAGCCATCGGTCCGCGCCACACAACTGCATTGTCTTGATCGGTGAAAAA
>DIUF01000123.1 GCA_002422285.1 Flavobacteriales bacterium UBA6165
AAAATCGAAGAAAAATACAACCCAATTCTTCTAATTGTTTTTGTCGTCTTGCATCATACTCACCTTTGCTGAAATGACTACTTCCATCAACTTCAATGATCAAATTGAGTTCTTGACAGTAAAAGTCAACGATATAATGTAAAATTGGTCTTTGACGTTTAAATTTCACCCCCATTTGCCCGCGACTTAGAGCAGCTTTCCATAAAAATTTTTCAGCTTTGGATTGAGAAAAATTACGCAAATCATGCGCATAATCCTTCAATTTGGGATTGTAGTAGTTGTTCATTGTAGGAAATTTAGGTTTTGCGAAATTAGTAGATTTATTTTGGAAATGGTTATTGATAATGGACTTTTTAGTATCCTCCCCCTTAATCCCCCTCCAAAGGGGGAATATAAAAAATCTTCGATTTTTTACCCAGAGCAACCAGAGTAAATAATACATTAGAGCGACGAGAATTTATCTATCACAAATAAACTTATTGGGGAACGATTCCTCCCCAAGCCCTTTGAAGGGGGCGCAGGGGGAGGATTCAGAAATCACTGATTTTTTATCCGCGAACATCCGCCAGATCTGCGTTATACCGCGAGGCGAGCACAAGTCAGCGTTCTATTAAATGCGTTCTATTTATTACCCTTCAGAATGAAAAATCATCATTAGGAATTGGGCTTATGGAATTGATTCTTCACACAGCTAGATAAATCGCTTGCTTTGTATTTCGATTCAGCCCAGCATCGGAAAGGAAAAATGTGAAACAAGGCACTTTTTTGGAATTGTGTTGCGTTTTTATCAAGCAATTCGCAAAAATCGGCAAACACTTCCTCCAGGTCCCAAGTATTGCTGAGACCGTTTAATTTCTCTATTGTTTTGAACAACAATTTTTCAAATTCGTTGAATTTTTGTTGGTTCATCAAATGCCTTTTGGTGGCTTTCATGGCGTGTGGCAGAAGTTGAGTTTCCTTGTTTTCCAATAGTAAAAGTAGTTGCAAGACTTTTGTAGCCGTCAATATTTCCTGCGAGTTTTTCGAGTTCTCTGAATTGATAATCGTTTGAATGTACTTGTTCGCTTCCTTGGTTTGACCCACTGCAAGATAACTGACTACAAACAAATAGTAGAAATACAGCTCCCGAACGCCGCTAATTTTGCCTTGATAGTTTCTAAGTCCATTTAATATTTCTGGGCAAAGTCGGATGTTCTTTTCATACTGACCCATGTGGTTGTTCACCATCAATTCTGTGGAGTATGAACTGTTGAATATTTTGATGGTCAGGTCTTCGTTTACTTCCTGAATTTGACGCAGTTCTTTGAGTTTGTTGAGCCAAAATTCAACCGCTTCAAAATTCAATTGAACTTGGTAGAAATAGATGGCATTGCTTACCAAAGATAGGTAGCGGTGAATGTTTTGTTTTTTGATTTCTGGCTTGGCATCGATGTTCTCCAAATTTTGTAGGATAAAAGCCAAACTTTCGGCGTGATTCCCTAAGGCAAATGCAGCCGCTGCTTTGGCATGAAGATATAAATATTGCTCTTCAAAATCTGCGGAAATGGGTTTAGAAATGCTTGCAGATAGCTGTTCAAACCATTGTCTTTCATCTTCTGTATTCGCGCTGCCTGTTGCATTCAGTTTTTGCAATATCTGACTTTTTGCAAACCACAATTTGGCTGTCGATTGAATGTGACTGATGGCTGCCGATTCGCTCTCAGAAATCGCTTCTAATGCTGCTACATCAGTCTTCTCATAATTCTTGATTTCAAGGAGTTTTTTGCGAATAGAATTCACTTCGATAAGTGCAGCTGAATTGTTGTTTTCTTTTGCCGTTTTCTCAATTTTATTGCACATTTTTTCACACGCCGCATACATCGATTTTCCGAGTAAAATTTCGGCATAATTCAATTGATGACGCAATTCTAAACTCATACTTGTGGCGCTGTGATAGGTTTCCAATGCCTTTAAGAGGTGGTCATACAAACGATGCAAGGTGATGGTAAAATTGTTGAGCATCGCTTGTCCAGCAAAGTGTGTGCGAATTGCCGATTCTGAATAGTTATTTTGCTTGGTGAAATAGTCAAAAAGCGCTTCGTAATTGTTCCCTTCACCAATCACATGCTTCGAAGCGTATATCTTGAAATAACGCTTTTCTGATTTGTTCATGCTCTGGATGAGGTTGAAAACATGGTCTTGTATTTTTTCGCTCATGGGCTATAGTTTGATGGAAAGTTACGTGCAATTTTTGGCTTGAATTCACCCATTTATTGTGTGGCGATTTTTGTTGAGTGAATGAATTTTTTTGATGAGAATTTTTTAAGTTGACTGAACCGTTTTTGACTTGGTCACTGACATACACTGCAGAAGAGAAAAACAATTTTCAACGAAAAATGCGCTGTGAAACTCTGTGAATTACTTCGTGAAACTTTGTGGACCAAATTCTGAAGGTCACAAAGTTGCACTGAGTTCAACACAAAGTTTCTCAATGAGCCAATCTGAATGAAGAAAAGTTGAAAAATTATTTGAAAACGAAGATACACCTCTTGAGTGTGGTGCTTTAGTAGTAAAATTGGGACCAGTTAAAACCGATTTTATTCTCAATTGCGTCTTCATTTTTCTTGCACATTCCAATGTGGAAATGTAATTGAGTATTGATGTTTATGATGGAGCGCTTGTTTTTATCTTCGTTAATTAAAGCGAATTTACACTATGGCCAAATCAAACAGATTGATACAAGGAGATACTGCTGCTGAGACTAAAAAGGGCAGCGGTACATCATCTTCTTCAAAAAGCAAGAAAGTAGGACTGAAAAAATTCGACTTTTCTGGAAAGTTCAACGAGCAAAAGCTCCGTCGTATCTTTGGTTCTATATTGATTTTGTTCGCCGTTTTTTTTCTTTTGGCCTACACTTCTTATTTTTTCACTTGGCAAAACGACCAAGATATGGTGATGGGCAAAGGTTTTTTTCAATACTTATTTGAAAGTGATTCGCCTGAGGTGGAAAATTGGCTCGGTAAAATGGGTGCTTGGATGTCTCACTTTTTCGTCTATCGCTGGTTTGGGGTGAGTACGATTTTCATTGGTTTTATTTCATTTGTACTCGGGGTTCGCCTGTTGTTTAAGGTCAATTTGTTCGATTTAAAAAGAGCATTGCCTATTCTGCTGGTTGCCTTACCTTATTTTTCCATTTTACTGGGCTTCTTTACGGCGTCTGCTTCTAACCTAGGAGGCAGTTTCGGCTACGAAATTAATCATTGGCTCAAAACGTCATTTGGTGCTTTTGGTGCGTTTCTATTCGTTTTGACCGTTGGATTTATTTTAATTGTCATCTTTTTTAATCCAGATTTCAAACGATTGATGGATTTGTTTTCCCGCTCAAAGTCCAATGCTTTGGAAAATGATTTCTTGACACCAGATGATTTGAAAGTGACCAATACTTTGCGGAAAGAGGATATTGAAAAAGACTTAGGTGCTCTGGAAGTGGATTTTGATGAAGAGGATATCACGGATGAAGAACTGGATGCCATCGACGTAAAAGTTGTGCATGCAGATCAGGAAAGTGAGCGTGAACCAGAGTTGATTGACGATTTTGATAAAGACACCTTTGGCTCCGATGAGGCTTTTGATGTTGAAGTTGCTCCTGAAGAAGAGGCCTTATCTGTTGAGGATATCGACGACAAAGTCAAAGAATTCGGTGCCTATGACCCAAAACTCGATTTGTCGGGTTATGTGTTGCCTTCTATTGAGTTGATGAACGATTACGGCAACAAGCAAATTCAAATCGACAAAGAGGAATTGGAACTCAACAAAAATCGAATTGTTGACACCTTGCGCAATTACAGCATTGAAATTGATAAAATTAAAGCCACGGTTGGTCCTACTGTTACTTTGTATGAAATCATTCCAGCGCCTGGAGTTCGAATTTCAAAAATCAAAAACCTTGAGGATGATATCGCCTTGAGTTTGTCAGCTTTAGGAATCCGTATTATTGCTCCGATACCTGGAAAAGGAACCATCGGTATAGAAGTGCCCAATTCGAAGCCAGAAATGGTTTCCATGCGCTCCTTGATTGCCTCCGAAAAATTCCAAAATGCCGATATGGATTTGCCGATTGTTTTAGGTAAGTCTATCACCAATGAGACCTTGGTTTTTGATTTGGCTAAAATGCCTCACCTTTTAGTTGCAGGTGCCACAGGTCAAGGAAAGTCTGTGGGCTTGAATGCTATCATGGTGTCTATTTTGTATAAAAAGCATCCCGCGCAGGTGAAATTTGTGTTAGTTGACCCGAAAAAGGTTGAATTAACACTTTACAATAAAATTGAACGCCACTTCTTAGCGAAATTACCAGATAGCGGCGATGCCATTATTACGGACACCAGTAAAGTCGTGGCAACACTCAATTCCTTGTGTATTGAAATGGATGATCGCTATGAATTGTTGAAGGAAGCTCAAGTACGAACCATAAAAGAATACAACCAAAAGTTTATCAATCGAAAGTTGAATCCTGAAAAGGGTCATCGTTACATGCCATACATCATAGTGTTGATTGACGAGTTTGCCGACTTGATCATGACCGCTGGAAAAGAAGTTGAACATCCTATTGCGCGTTTGGCTCAATTGGCTCGTGCCATTGGTATTCACCTCATTGTGGCAACGCAACGACCTTCTGTGAATGTGATTACGGGTATGATAAAGGCCAATTTCCCCGCAAGGATAGCATTCCGAGTGCTCTCTAAAATCGATTCAAGAACTATTCTCGACAGCTCAGGGGCAGACCAATTAATCGGCAGGGGAGACATGCTCATTTCAACAGGAAGTGACTTGGTGCGTTTGCAATGTGGCTTTGTCGATACGCCGGAAGTTGAGGCCATTTGTGATTTTATTGGAGAGCAGCGCGGTTACCCAAATGCATTTTTGCTGCCAGAGTATGTAGGGGAGTCCTCCGATCAACCTGATTTGGAAATCGATGATTTGGACAGCATGTTCGTTGATTCTGCAAGAATTGTGGTAATTCATCAACAAGGCTCAGCAAGTTTGCTACAAAGAAAGTTGAAGTTAGGTTTTAATAGGGCTGGACGTATTATTGACCAGTTGGAAGCGCATGGAATTATCGGTCCGTCAAAAGGTTCAAAAGCAAGAGAAGTGTTAATTTCTGATGAAATTCACCTAGACGATTACCTCCGTTCGAAAGATTTGTTGTAATTTTGGCACGATTTCTGACTTACTATCGGAAATTTATCATCACTATGAGATTAGCAGCTTTAATTTGTTTACTATTAGTTGGTTCTGCTTTTGCACAAGAGGACAAATCTAAATCAATTCTTGACGAACTAGGAAAGAAAGTTAAGAGTTACAATTCATTCTACATTGAATTCAAATCGGTAATTAAAAATACAGATGCTGGAATCAACGAAACGATGGAAGGTAAAGGCTGGGTTAAAGGCGACAAATTCTTTGCAACATATGGTTCGAACACGGTTATTTCCAACGGTGTAAAGAATTGGATCATTTCCGCTATCGACAAAACAGTTTATATTTCCGCTGTAGATAATAATAGCGATGATGCGATCAACCCCAAGAAGTTAATGACGATTTGGGAGAAAGATGTGAAGTCTAAATACATCAAGGAAGAGAAAGGGATACATATTATTCATCTCTATCCTCTAATACCATCAAAAAAAGATTTCCATACCATTTTACTAAAAATTGGTGTTGCTTCTAAAGAACTTCAACATGTTGAGGTGCGAATGAAAGATGGAACACGCATGTTTTATGATATCACTAAATTGACCCCAAACGTAGATGTGGCTGACTCCAAATTCGTTTACAATAAGAAAGACTATCCTGGATACGAAGAAATTGAAGACTAAATTATAAATTAAATTTCCACCATGAATTTAAGTACATTGTGCGAGGATTATATTAATCGCTCGCCATTCCTACGTGAGGCGATAGCAGAGGATTTAATAAATATCTCTGCTTTAGCGCGTAAAATCAAGCCTGAAATCGAGGCTATTATGAAAAAGCCAATCAAAGATGGCGCCTTAATTATGGCCATCAAGCGAATGGCTCCTGGGTCCTACACGAAAATCACAAATCGCATTCCTGCTATGATGCAAGATATTGGGGATTTTGTGGTTCGTAGTGGACTAGATAACTTCACTGTTCTCAACTCTGATACCATGATGAAGAACCAAGCGGTTTTCATTGAGCGTATGCAAGAGCATTTGAACAGTTTCTACACCGTTTGTAATGGTGTAACAGAATCAACATTCGTTCTTAATGCTAATTTAGTTGAGGACTTCTTGAAAATTTTCAAGGATGAACAAATTGTTTCCAATCAAAAAAACTTGGCTTCAGTTACAATTAAGTTACCGCAACTCAACAGTGATGTTTCTGGTTTTTATTACTACATCCTGAAGCAATTGGCTTGGGAAGGAATTAATTTGATCGAAGTGGTTTCTACTTCTAATGAATTCTCTTTGATTGTCAGCATGGAAGATATCGACACGACGTTTTCAGTGCTCATGAAATTGAAAAAGGGGGTTTAACTCCTGAATCATTTTGCAAAAAGAGCGCCTCGGTGCTCTTTTTTTGTTTAAAAAGGTGTCAATTAATAGTTCAAGCTCAGTTTAATCGCCGTGAATTGTGACTAAATTTGCACCCCAAATATGCATTTTTATGGAATTATCAAAAACATACGAATCTTCCAAAGCAGAAGAGAAATGGTACAAGCATTGGCTCGAGAAGAAATATTTTCATTCAACTCCTGATCATAGAGAACCTTATACGGTCGTGATTCCTCCGCCAAATGTTACGGGTGTATTGCACATGGGGCATATGCTTAACAATACCATTCAAGATGTTTTGGTACGAAAGGCGCGTATGGAAGGAAAAAATGCATGTTGGATTCCTGGAACAGACCACGCGTCCATTGCCACTGAGGCCAAAGTTGTAAATAAACTATTGGAACAAGGCATTAAAAAAGCTGATTTGACCCGAGAAGGGTTTTTGAAACATGCTTGGGAATGGAAAGAACAACACGGTGGCATTATCCTCGAACAATTGAAGAAATTGGGTGCTTCTTGCGATTGGGACAGAACACATTTTACTTTAGACCCAGAATATTCGGAGTCGGTGATTCACGTGTTCATTGATTTGTACAACAAAGGAAAAATATATCGTGGTGCGCGTATGGTCAATTGGGACCCTCAAGCGCTCACTGCCGTTTCTGATGAAGAAGTGGTGCATAAAGAGGTGAATTCAAAATTGTTTCATGTTCGATACAAAGTTGAAGGCACAGATGATTCTTGGATTACCATTGCCACAACGCGCCCTGAAACCATTTTTGGTGATACGGCCATCTGTGTGAATCCAAATGATGACCGATACTCTCATTTGAAAGGAAAACGAATCATCGTGCCGCTTGTGAATCGTGCAGTTCCCGTGATTTTTGATGAATATGTTGACCCTGAATTTGGTACGGGCTGTTTGAAAGTGACGCCAGCCAACGACATCAATGACTATGAACTTGGCCTGAAGCATAATTTGGCGGTTATTGATATGCTCAATGAAAACGGTACGCTCAATGACCACGCTTTGCATTACAGCGGTAAGGATAGATTTGAGGTTCGAAAAGAAATTGAAAAAGAATTGTACGACAAAGGCTATTTGGTGAAAACCGAAGACCACATCAACAAAGTAGGATTTTCCGAGCGCACCAATGCAATTATTGAACCTCGATTGAGTTTGCAGTGGTTTGTGAGCATGAAAGAATTGGCTCAACCTGCACTTGAAAATGTAATGAATGGTAAGATTCAGTTTCATCCAGACAAGATGAAAAATACCTACCGCCATTGGATGGAAAATGTGAAAGATTGGTGTATTTCTCGTCAACTTTGGTGGGGACATCGAATTCCAGCCTATTATTACGGCCAAGGTCAAAATGACTTTGTCGTGGCGAAAACCGTAGAAGAAGCAAGCGTATTGGCTTCAGAAAAACTGGGCAGAACAGTTGGAATTGCTGATTTGCGACAAGATGAGGATGCTTTAGATACTTGGTTCTCGTCTTGGTTGTGGCCAATTTCGGTTTTCAACGGATTGACTCGCCCAGGCAATGAAGAAATCAAATATTATTATCCAACCAATGACTTGGTAACTGCTCCTGAAATCATGTTTTTCTGGGTGGCAAGGATGATTATCGCGGGTTATGAATACATGGGCGATTTGCCATTCAAGAATGTATATTATACAGGAATTGTTCGCGATAAATTGGGTCGCAAAATGTCGAAATCTTTGGGTAATTCACCAGACCCTTTGAAGTTGATCGATCAGTATGGCGCAGATGGCGTTCGCGTTGGTGTCTTAATTTCTTCACCAGCCGGAAACGATTTGCCTTTTGATACTTCGCAGTGTGAGCAAGGAAGAAATTTTGCCAACAAGATTTGGAATGCCTACCGCCTAGTGAAATCTTGGAATGTGCAGGACATTGACCAACCAGAATACGCAAAATTATCCACAGCATGGTTTGATGCCAAATTGAATGAAACAGTTGCAGAAATCACTGACCTGTTTGCGAAATTCAGAATTTCAGATGCTTTGATGAGTACCTACAAATTGGTGTGGGACGATTTCTGTTCTTGGTACTTGGAATTGGTGAAACCCGAATATGGTCAGCCAATTGATCGCGCCACCTACGAACAAACGGTAAATTATTTCGAACAACTCTTGTGTTTGTTGCATCCTTTTATGCCGTTTATCACAGAAGAAATCTGGCATGAGTTAAGAGAAAGAGCAGCAGGCGACGACATTATAGTGGCTGCTTATCCAAAAGTTGGGTCATTTGATACCGAAATCATCAAATCTTTCGACAGGGCTGAAAAGGTAATATCGCAAGTCAGAACGATTCGCAAGGAAAAGAACATCGCCAACAAGGTGAAATTGGATTTGATGGTGAAAGCAGGTGCCGATATTGATTCAAGCTTGGATGCCATCGTCAAGAAGATTTGTAACCTGACGAAGTTCGATTATGTCAACGAAAAAGTCGGTAATGCTTATTCTTTTGTTCAAGATGGTAGCGAGTACTTTATTCCTTTCACTGATGATATAGACGTTGAGGCTGAAATTGCCAAAATGCAAACGGAATTGGATTACACCAAAGGATTTTTAAACAGTGTTCAGAAAAAACTCTCTAACGAGAAATTTGTGAACAGTGCTCCAGAAGCAGTTGTTGCAGCCGAACGCAAAAAGGAGCAAGACGCACTGAATACTATTCAAATTCTTGAAGAGAAGATAGCCTCATTCAAATAGAATCTCATTTCAATCAAACAGAAAACCGTCCTCAATTTATTTTGGACGGTTTTTTTGTTTCAACTTCATTTTAGTTGGATTACATTTTGTGCCATTGAAAAACAAAAAAAACGCCCGCAATTGTCTTGCAGGCGTTCGAACTATTTTGAAGATGGATTATTTCTTTCCTTTCAATTTTTCTTGCTGTGCTTTTTGTAAGTTCTCCAAGCGTTCTTGAAACTTAGATTTCTTTCCTTTTCCATTGGCGTTGTTGGCTTGCTTTGCGGCCATTTTTGCTTTCAATTTTTCTTCATCAACGAAGAATTGCTTGATACCCAACATCAACAAAATTGAAACCAAAGTAGAGATGAAGTAGTAATAACTTAAACCTGATGCAAAACTATTGAAGAAGAAAATCATCATGAATGGGAAGAAATACATGATTACCTTCATGTTTGGCATGCCAGGTTGAGTTGGTTGCTGCATATTGGCGCTGTTGTAGTGCGTGTAAACCAATGTGGTCACAGACATCAACAAAGTGAACAATGAAATGTGATTGCCATATATAGAGCTCAAAATTGGCACTTCAGTACTCCAACGAACGATTTCATCATACGAAGACAAATCTTCCGCCCACAAAAAGCCTTGTTGACGCAGCGCAAAACTGCTTGGGAAAAAGCGGAACACGGCAAAAAGAATCGGCATTTGGAGCAGCATAGGCAGACAACCGGAAAGCGGACTAGCCCCCGATTCTCGATAGAGACTCATCATCTCCATTTGCTTTTTCATAGCGTCTTCCTGCTTCGGGAATTTGGCAGTTAATTCATCTATTTGTGGTTTCAAAATACGCATCTTTGCCGATGACACATACATTTTCCATGTGATTGGCGCCAAAAGTAATTTGATGATTATGGTCAACAAAAGAATTGCGATTCCAACACCCATTCCCATTTTCAGTAAGAAGTTGAAAATGGGTTGGATGCCATAAACATTCACCCAGCGGAAAATACCCCAGCCAAGATTCACAGAATATTCTAGTTCTTTGTCGTATGTTTTCAGTAATTCATAATCATTAGGTCCAAAATACCATGTGAATGAACGATTGGCATTTGAAGTATTATTAAGCCCAAGATTCATTACTGCTTGGTAATTTTTTACAAAACTTCTCTCTTTTGCTTCTCCTTTTTCGTATGGTTTTACACCTAATAACGACCCCGAAGCAAAGGGTGTGTCAGGAATTAAAATACTTGAAAAATAAGCTTGTTTGAACGAAACCCAGTTGGTTGCTTTTTCTGTTCTTTCGTGAGATTCTCGTCCCTCGTTTAGGTATTGATAACCTTTGTCGTCATGATAGAAAACTGTCGATACCATGCGTTCTTGCGATGCAGCTTTTTCTGTCAACAACAAATCTGCAGTCCAATGCAATGCGACATCTTCTGGTTTCACCTCTTTGTCAAATCCTACGATGTTGATGTTGTAGGTAAGGTGGTATGAATTCTTTGAAAGTTCATATGTATATTCAATGTACTTATCCTCTCCTTTGCTGATGCGCAAAACCAATTTGTCGTTCGTTTGCTCTTGAATTTCAAAACGTAAATTGCGTGTGTGTACTTTTTTACCTTGGTACTCAAAGGTCAATTCGTTGATGTTGTTGTTGGCCGACATCAATTGAAGGGGCTCATCTTTCGAATCTACAAAAGCAGAATATGATTTGTAGTTTTTCAAAAACACATCTCCAACACGACCTCCGCGCTCATTGATGTGTATGCGAATTTTTTCATTTTCCAAAACAAATTCTTGTCCAGCTTCCGACATGTAAGCATCCGCGAAGTCAGTTAACTTGGTGTTTGTTTTTGGTTTTACTTGTTTTACAGTGTCTTTTGATTTATTTGTTGATGCTTCATTGTTTTCCACAACTTGCTCTTTTTGGGCTTTGGCTTTTTCAATTTCCTCTTGCGATGGGCGATTGATGAAGTTGAATGCAATGAGAATTATTGCGATTAAGCTAATGCCAATAATGGTGTTCTTATCTGCCACTTTGATGAATTTTAGTCGGCAAAGATAGTGATTTTAATTCTTTAAAAATGACGGATTAAAACGGATTTCGTCGATTGTTTATTGCGCTCTGTATTCTTTTCTATCCAATTGAATTTCCAAAGCAATAATGGCTGCAACAGCACCCCAAATTGGCACAGCTGCTTTGTCTGTGTCTAGATAATTGTTGAGAAAACCATGAACGAAATAAGTAACCATTGCCAAAATTAAGGAGAGTAGTAGAGTTTTGAATTCTCCATCAGGATAGCGGATGTATAGCGTAATTCCTTTATAGAAAATAATGGCAACCAACAGCAGCATGATAATGAGTCCTGGAAAGCCCATTTCTGACATCGGACCGAGGTATTCGCTGTGCGCATTGCCCATTGTGCCCAAATTGGTTGAGATGATGGTGTAGTTATCTGGATTTTGAAAAGGCGCATATTCCATGGCATATGTACCGGGTCCAAAACCAACAATTGGTCGCGCCATAGCCATGTTCCATGCGGCTGTCCATCTGTTGATGCGTTCCAAGTTGGATGCATCTGTAGTTACGTTGGTTGCAGATTGTAGGCGTTCATCAAAATTTTCGGTAGTATGCTCCGATTTGTTGCGTGCCATTTCCATATTGATTTGGTCCCAATTTAATGCGATGATGAGTATTGCAATTACGCCAAGACCTGCTAAATATTTGAAAGGAATTTTGAATTTTATTAATGCCAGCACACCTGCCGCAGCAAAAAGACTCAGCCAAGCCGCTCGGGTGTAGGAGAAATAAACGCCAATGAATGCCAAAAGTATTAGCCCAATGATTACTATTTGCGTCAGAAGACTGTGCTTTTTGGAATAATAAAATCCAATCAAAATTGGAATGACAAAAGCCACCATGGCACCGTAACCAGTATGGTCTTTGAAGAATGGCCACATCACCCAATGTCCTTCTTTTTCTCCAAAACTGTAAAGCGAATGGTTGATTAAGGTGTATAGAATTACTATAGACATACCAATGGCGTAAAGCCAAAAAAATAGTCGGATCCGTTCTTTTACCAAAAAAAGTTGTGCGCCTAAAAACATAATAGGAATTATAAACCACAAACGAACAATCAGATATTTAATTGAAACTAGGATATCTGTACTCGTTATTGTAGTCATGCCTATCCAAAAAAGATAGACGTAAACAACCCACGCTATGGGATGATTCAGTATGGCTCTATCAATAAACGGTTTTGCAATTTGTTTTGCAATAATCAGTACCAAAGACATCGCAAGTAAGGGCTCGGTTGGTATAAAAAGTCCTATTTTGCCATCAGTAATGTATTCTATATTGAACGAAAGTGGAGCACTAAATGCGATTACCATTATAGCGAAATCGAATCGAAAAATAGCCAAAAACGCCACAATAAGTGCAAAGGGAAGCAAACTCAAAAGCCACTGATCGCTATAAATCAAATAACAATTGAGCAAAACCACGGCAATTGCTAAAGGCCAAAACCAACGGTATGTGAGCCAAGAATTCAATTAAGCAAGTTCTCTTAGTTCGGCTATTTTGGCTTGAACAAGGAAGAATAATATGGCAGCAGCCAGAGCGCCAAGCGTAGAGACCAAAACAACAATCATGCGTTTTGGCTTCGCTTTTTTATCAGCAGGCACAGCAATTTCTACATCAAATTTGTGAGTAAAATCGGCATTGGCATCAGATTCTGCTTGCTCGTAGGCAGCTTCAAGGGTTGTGAGTTTGTCTGTTTTAAACTCACGCAATTCAGCCAAACCATCGTAAAGCGCCCCGTATTTGGCATTAACTTCAATAGCCTGTTTGATGTAATCATGGTCGGCGGCTGTTTTAACCTGAGAAAGTGATGTGTATAAATTGGCTCTCGATTCTTTGGTAACCACGCCCATCACAGAAAGCTTCATCAAGGTGTCTTCGAGTTGCAATTTTTCGCGCTCCAACTGGTGGTATTTTCTGCTGATAATTTCAAAAGCTGGAACCGTTCGTTCTTTTACAATTTCATTTTTCACCGTATCGATAAGCTTCACAATGTAGTTGGCCATTTCAGCAGCTCGCTCCGGGTCTTTATCCAAAACATCTATCATAATGGAGCCATAGCGCGTGCGTTCGAAAGTAATGTGTTTGTCGTATTTTTTCTGCAATTTGAAGTTGCGGTTCTTGTCGTCAGTTTTGATTTCATAATAATTGAACAAGTCAAATTTTTCAACGATTCGGTTGCGAATTCTGGAAGATTGAAGAATTTGAAGCAATTGTTCGGCTTGGTCTTCTTCACCGAAGTCCATAGCGCCGGCCTTAGCGTTGCGTTGTTCAGAAAAGGAAACAGTACTTGTTGCCGCTGGGAAAACAATGGCGGTTGAACGGAATAGTTCGGTCATCAACAGTGAGGCAACAATGGAAGCTACAAAAGCAATAGCACCAACAATCATCAAGGGTTTACGTTTTTTCCAAACGAAAATGAATAAATCTTGTGCGCCCTGATCAATCTTGTTTTTTTCTTGCATGGGTAAAAAATTTTGGCAAAAGTAAGGTTTTATCGAGAAGTTAAACGGCATTTGTCCGCTGGGATTGTGTTTGCATCATAAATCTGGAGTGTTAAGCCGTGTTAAACTAAATTTTTCGGGCACTATTTTTAGTAGATTTGAACCAAATTCAAATTATGAAAGCCATTTTCTTCTTATTATTTTTGTTTGCCTCATTGTGCAGTTTTGGACAAAAAATTCAATCTAACAATTACGGCACCACGGGCTACGTGAACACCGATGGAAAAATTCAAGATGCCAGTTACCTAACAGTGGGCTACATCAAGTCGGATGGAAAAATTCAAGACAATTCCTACCGCACCATTGGCTACATCAAATCAAACGGCACCATTCAAGATGCTAGTTACAGAACAGTTGGCTATGTGAAAGACGATGGTAAAGTGCAAGATGCCAGTTACAGAACCTTAGGATATGTGAAAACAGACGGCACCGTACAAGACGCCAGCTACCGCACATTGGGCTACGCAAAAGGCGTAGATAAAACTTGGGCAGCAGTGGTTTTTTTCTTTTTCTTTTTTAACGGATAAGCTAGCTAGATTTACAATTCTTTGACCACCAACTCTACAATGATTTCATTTCTTCTATTGAATACTTCGAAAGGCGGATTATAGCCTAAAAAGAAAAATTGATTGGTAAATTCGATGCCTTCTTTTTTGAGTGCCTCAACCAATAGTTTTCTGTATTTCTGAATCTTTTTATCGCTAGCCCATCCACCAAAAGAAATGGCTGCTACTGTTTTTTGTGGTTCCTGACGAAATTGAATTTCTTCGTCGTTTGGTTTGGGCAGCATGTCGGCGGTCATTTTTCTTGGAACCATAAACATCATCATCATTGAATCATCAAGCGACATGGCAACTGGCGAGGTCATGGCAATTTTCTCATTGGTTTCATTGCCTCCAAAAATATATCCTGCCAAGGTGGAAAATCCTTTTCTTGAAGCTTTTTTGTAGTCGTTCGTTGCCATTTTCACAGAAGTGAACAAGCTCGCTTCATAATTTCGGATTTCAAAAGTTCCGTATTTTTTAAGTACTGTGTAAGGATACATTTCTATGTTCGATTGTGAGCGCATCGCGAAGATTTGAACCGTTATAAATCCGATAATGAAAATTAGCAAGATGATTTTAAGTGCTTTCATGGTGTGATTTGAAGGTAATAGGTGAAAAATCTAATGGATTCGCAAACAACATGCGTTTAATTCATAAACATTTGGTTTTCAATAATGTTCATTTTGATTCTATACGCTAACTGAAGCAATGTAGATTCATCAAGGATACAAAGACTTTGAGCGATTAAATGAGGTTTTTCACATCCTTCCCTTCCCAAACACCCTCAGCTTTATAGGGCACAAATCGCGCGAACATTTCTTCTTTGTACCACTTTAATTTTCTGGTGAGCATCACAACTTCTTTGTGTTTCGGGTTGGTGTAGGCATAATCGAGCATTTCGGCTTGTGTTTTCCACAGACTTAAGGTAGCTTGTTGAATCAATGGCCACTCACCAACGCCAATGGAGAAAGATAGACCTCTGTAGTTGTCGAGACTTTGACTCACTTTTCCCACTCTTCGCCAAAAAGAAATCAATTTTGAGAAGCGAATTGTGGCACGTGTGAGAACCAAAACTGGCTTTTCCAACTCCAGTTTTTCAGCAGGTTTGAAGGGTTGGGTACCTGCCCATTTGCCATGAACTTCTGCAGATTTGAGAAAAATAGTGAAGTGTTCGCTGCTTTTTTGCGCATAAGACAAATAAAAAGCATTATTGGTTATGAATTCCTGTGCGTTTTCTTCAGAATCCCAGACGCACAAAAGCACATAAGTGCCAAAATTTGGGACGGCACTGAATCCTTTTTTTCCGCCCGAGCCTAGCAATTTATAAAAGCTCAATCCTTCGACGCGATTCAATGCACGAATTCCGATTTGCATCTGTTTGAAGGCCCACCACTTGTTCGTCAGCCCTTCAATTTTCAGAAATGTGCAAGTAGTGATTTGGTTCATGATACAATAAGGCTTGAGTTCATTAAATGTTCTGAAAAGCAAAAAATATTTTATCAAATAGTTCTGCTGATAAAACTAAGTGTGGTTTATGAATCGCATCAATGAATATTTTCGAGCTATTTCCTCCCTATATTCCTCAACATGCCTTTAAAGATAAATCCGTGAAATGGCAGCACTGAATACCAATATAAACGTCCCCACAAGCCAAGCGGTCTAAAAGTGGCTGTTTGAGTCAAAATATTGTTTTCATTAATTTTAAATTTCAGCCATGCTTCACCTGGAAGTTTCATTTCAGCGTATAAAAGCAGCCGTTTTTCCTCTTTATTTGCAATCATCACACGCCAAAAATCCAGGGCATCACCTGTGTATAATTCTGTATCGCTTTTGCGGCCGCGCCTCATACCAACACCGCCAAATATTTGGTCTATTAAACCGCGTAGACTCCAAAGCCAGTTCCCATAATACCATCCAGTTTTTCCACCGATTGACCATAACCTGTCTAATGTCAGTTGGGTATCATCGACCCGCATACTCTGAATATCTTGGAAGCACCCATTTGTTGGAACTTCAATGAACTTGGAAAAACCCTCCTGAAAAATATCGCTGGTTTGTGCATCTTTCCAACTCGAAAGCACTTTGTTTTGAGCAATCTTATCAAAAGCTTGCAAAATAGATGTTTCGTAGTCGATGAGTTTAATATCGAGTAGAGCAGCTAAATTATTGGGTTTGCAAATAACTTCTATTTTCATGCTATTTACCAGGTTTTTAGCCAATGAATAAGATGTTGATGTTACAAAATACAGCCAATAAGATGAGATTTTTGGCGTCATCACAGGCACAATCACTATTCGTCGTTTTAAGCCTCTTACCTTGGCAAAAATCAACAGCATTTCTTTATACGACAGGATGTCCGGACCTCCAATGTCGTAACTTTGGTTGTAGGTATCTTTTTGTCCAATTACACCAACCAAGAACTGAATTACATTTCTTATAGCAATGGGCTGACATTTGGTTTTAAGCCAACGTGGGGTAATCATAAAAGGCAGTTTTTCAACCAAATCACGAATGATTTCGAATGAAGCGCTACCTGAACCCACAATAATTCCTGCTTTGAGTGTCGTAAGCGAAAATGTTGAATCGGCTAAAATAGATTCCACATTTTTTCTAGATGACAAATGCTTTGATAATTCATCAGCATTGCTAATTCCACTGAGATAAACGACTTGTTTGGCACTGGTTTTTTCAATGCAATTTTTGAAGTTGGTGGCACATAATTGTTCCATACGCTCAAAATCACCTATTTGTGTGGACATGGAGTGGATGAGGTAGTATGCCAAGTCTATGTCTTTTGGGATTTCGCTTAGGCTGGATGCATCGAGAAAATCTGCTTCGACGATTGAAATTTTGGCTCCAGCATATTTCTCTAAATTAAATCTCTTGCTATCGCGAACGCAGCATATTACCTCATGCCCGTTGTCTAATAAAACAGGAAGCAACCGTTGTGCTATGTAGCCTGTCACTCCTGTAAGTAAGATTTTCATGTCTGGGTATATTTAAAAAAAATCGTGGAGCGTGCACTCATGGTTTCGCATAAGGCAATCGACCAATGGCTCTGCTTTCAAAATAAGCGTCTAGTCCTTGACTGATAAGCACATTGGCATCCGCTAAAGATACGAAACCATCTTCAGAAACAAGTGTGTTTTCAATACTTATTTGTTGAATGCTGCCAATAATCATGATTGTGCCGTTCAAACGGATGGGAATTGTTTCCTCGAGTTTCATGGCTATTTTCACAACGGCCTGTTCAACCCCTGGAGCATAGCAGTCTTCGAAATTATATTCATCAAAACCAACTTGTTCGAATTCGGACACGCCTTTATCATAACGCGCGGAGGTTTGGTGTGCCTTTTTGAAATCGCTTGATTGCACAAAATTCAATGTGTATGATTGGGTGTCTTTGATATTTTGCAAGGTGTCGCGAGGTACAATATCTGGGCGACTAATTAAGCCAAATAAAGCTGGATTGGCTCCTAGATGGATCAAAGAATTGAAAATAGCTAAGTTTGAATAGCCCTCTTTAGATTTGGTACCGACCAATACTGCTTGACGAAAACCAGCAAGAGAGTTGACAAATGCTGTGCGGTAGCGCTGTTCGAAGTTTTCTATTTCCTCTTTTTTGATAATCATATTCATTTATTAAGTGGTTGTGAATTCATTTTTTGATTTATAAAACAAGTGCATCATTACAAAGTGGGGTAGGCTGATACACGCGACGAAGATGAAGAAATTCGCCCAGAGGCCTGATAAATCGATGAAATCCCGAATAAAAAATGCGATGAATACAAAGATGAGCAGTGCTCCGAATGTGAAAAAAGCTGATTTTTTGTACAGCTCGATTGTGTTCATGCCAAGTCCCTGTTTCAAATGACTCCATGCGTTGTGGCTGTGCTGTAGAATAAAGTACAGACCAAAAGCAAGGGTTAACGGGGCCAATGTGCCCAGCAATAAAAGCAATAGAAGACCTAAATGTGAACGCAGATTTTGTCTCAGACTTTCATAAAAAATATACCCCAAAGAAATTATGGATAGCCATGAGGACCAAAACGCAACTTGACTTTCGCTGTAGCCTAAAATATTTACATGACTAATGGCAGCTATAATTTCGGAAGATTCTTCGAGATGCGTGGTTATGATAAAAGTTAAGATGCTCAAGCCCATAAAAAATGCTTTCAACAGCGCTCCAGCGGATTTTACTTCCTCCTTGTTTTGTATCAATTCTGACTCCCCAAAATGGAAGGCCGCGTAAAGTATGAATACGATCAAGGAAAGGACAGGTGCAAAAAGCCATAGCACCAAATAAGCACTCATGATGAGCAAGTATTTGAGCACGAAAATGGGTAAAGTTGTGTTCTTCTTTTTGGTTAGTAGGTGGTCCAGCGCTCCATGCGGTATTCCAATCCACATCAGGCCAATGAAAAGCAAAATGTAGCTTAGGTAGTTTGCAGTTTGTTCATGTATAAATGAAGTGAGGGAGTAGAGAATTATTGCCAAAAACGCTAAAATATAGCGGGTAGCGAACTTGTTTTGTAGATACAGAAACAAGGCTTTTATAAAGGGTGTTATGGGCAAAACACTGAAAATTCGTATTTCTTGGCGAAGCGTTGATTTCTCCTCGAGAAAGGAAAAAATACTGAGGGTGGGTATTTTGCTGTAAAGTCGAGTAAATATTTTTTTCCCAACAGAAGGCCAGCGTAATAAGATGAGCAACAGCAATTTGTCGTAAAATTTGAATCGATTTTTAGTAGGCAGTTGAATTCTGTTGAACTTTTCAAGCTCTTGATTTTCAATTTTTTTGGTGACCAATTGTGCAAACAGAAACATGTTTTTGAAGCCATAACCCGTGCTCGGTTTGATTAAATTAGCTCTTGCTCCGGTATTTAATACACCTTTATGTTTACTTGGCGGATTTATTTGGGTGGTCATAGGAATACAGCCGCGCTCTTCTCCAAGTTTTTCGTAGCTCGAAAAGTGCTGACCAATAAATTTCTTTAAAATTTCTTCGGCATACGCCTGTTCGATTTTTTCCGCGCCAAAACGCGTGAATTCAATAAGCGCCTCATGGGTGGAAAACGGGATTACATACATGAATTGGGTGCAACCGTCTTGTTGAATATTGAAATTCATCATTTCGAAGGCGTTTTCTTGGAAAACATTTTCCTCACATTTGATGTGCCAGCCTAG
>DIUF01000015.1 GCA_002422285.1 Flavobacteriales bacterium UBA6165
AATACATCGGCAATGTGCAATGACAAAGGGCGGTCATCGATAACGTCAACCATCACCAAATTGGCTAAGTCGGCAATGTCCGAAACAGCGTCGTTGAATCTATCCAAAGCCATGGAGGAGATCGGACAACGCGTGCTGTGTTTGAAAATCACGAGTGGCTTCTCATCAGATGCTGATATGAGATTTTCAAAGTCGGCAACATTTCGTAAATAATCCCACCGGTGGTTCGATTTTGATTTGGAGAAAAACATATCAGGCAGATGTAAATTGTTTCAAAAATCGTAAGTCATTTTCACTATATAGACGCAAGTCATTCACTTTGTATTTGATTTGTGCAATGCGTTCAACACCCATTCCGAATGCAAATCCTGAGTAAACCGTTGAGTCGATTCCACAGGCTTCCAATACATTTGGGTCAACCATGCCACAGCCCAAAATTTCCAACCACCCCGTGTGTTTACAAACATTACAACCCTTAGAATTGCAAAGCGAGCATGAAACATCTACTTCTGCGCTTGGCTCTGTGAATGGAAAATAAGAAGGTCGCATGCGGATTTTGGTTTTTTCACCAAAAAGTTCTTTAGCAAAATATAGCAGCGTTTGTTTCAAATCAGCGAAAGAAACATTTTTGTCGATATACAATCCTTCAATCTGATGAAAGAAACAATGCGCTCTTGCAGATATGGCCTCATTTCTATATACACGTCCGGGAGAAATCGTGCGAATGGGAGGTTTTTGGTTTTCCATCACACGAACTTGCACAGATGAGGTGTGGGTGCGCAATGCCCATTCTTGTTCGCCTTTCTCGATAAAAAAAGTATCCTGCATGTCGCGAGCTGGATGCTCTGGCGGAAAATTTAGTGCAGAAAAGTTGTGCCAATCATCCTCTATTTCTGGACCTTCAGAAACGGTAAACCCGATGCGCGAGAAGATGTCAATAATTTCACTGCGCACCAAGGATAAAGGATGACGTGCCCCCAATTCAAAGTTTTCACCGGGTCTGGAGAAGTCAATTTGTTCAGCCTTTGAAGCGCTCCCTGTTTCCAACTTTTCTTTGTTGGATTGGTAAGTTTCTTCTGCCAATTGACGCAGGCCATTGATCAATTGTCCGACTTCTTTTTTATTTTCGTTAGGCACATTTTTCAGCTCGCCATAAAGCTCTTTCAGCACGCCTTTAGAACCCAAAAATTCTATTCTGAATTGTTCTAGTTGATTATTGTCTGCAATTGGTGTTGCGGATATTTTTTCTTGTAAGGACTTAATTTTTTCTAGCATAATGAAACGCTTATTTTTTAACGCTTTGGAGTTGCAAAGAAACAAAACTTTGTTCAGGCGAAGAAGTTATTATGGGCGATTTTTGCGTGGCTTGTAACTTTTTTGAGGGTAAAAATGTTTAAGAGGAAGTGAGTTCGGTCAATTTGTGTAAATTTGCCTGACTATTACTGGTTTAAGTAGTCGAAATTTAAAATTTAAGATATGTCTAAGAGTGTTATTTATTCCTTGTCGATTGCCATGTTGGCATCGTTATTTGTTTTCTCATCAATTGGATGTAGAAAAAAAGGAAAAACAATCGCATTGATTTCTGTTCGCAATAGTGCCAATGAGCCTGTTGCTGGTGCTATGGTGAGGTTGTATGGCCAGTCAACAACGAATCCGCCAAGTGGTCCTGTTGTACGTATTGATACAGCTTATACGGATTCTTCTGGAGTTGCAACTTTTGATTATACTGATGTGTTTCAGCTGGGTCAAGCAGGCTTATTTGTGTTGAACATTGAAGCCCGTAAAGGACTGCTTACAGGAGCGGGAATTGTTAAAATTGTAGAAGAAACAACAACTGAGGAGCGCGTTTTCATTCAGTAAAGGGATTTTGAACTATTTTTGCGGTCGCTTGTTAGGCGTTAAATTGGCATTATGAATAGTTCGGAACTAGAAGAAATCATTGTAAAAGTATTGAAGACCATTTATGACCCTGAAATTCCTGTGGACATTTATGAGTTGGGGTTGATTTACGAAGTCAAAATTCGTGATAACGGTCACGTTGATATTGAAATGACCTTGACATCTCCCAATTGCCCTGTCGCTGATTCTATGCCACGTGAAGTTGAAGAGAAGGTAGAAGCACTTGATCAAGTGGACAGTTGTGCGGTGAATATTGTTTTTGACCCGCCGTGGGATAAAGATATGATGAGCGAAGAGGCGAAACTGGAACTCGGATTTTTATAAAATAAGAAATGACAAAGCCATCCTTCTTAGGGATGGCTTTGATGTTTTAATAAAGATGTTTTTAATATTGGTAGCGAATTTTTATTGGAATGACCATTCTAACGCTAACGGTTCTGCCACGGTGTTTACCTGGAGTCCAATTCGGCATGGATTGAACTACACGCATCGCTTCTTTGTCCATGTCTGGATTCAGTCCACGGGCAATGCTGACATCAGTTATAGCTCCTTTTGATGTTACTACAAAGCGCACGTATATGGTCCCCTGATCAGTAATGTCTCTGTGCTTGGGGAGTTTATAACTTTTCTGAATAAACGATGCCATCGCGCCATCCCCACCAGGAAACTCCGGGAGCACTTCCACATCTTCAGATTCGAATGGCAGCGGGTCACCGCCAGTATAAACGCCCTGGCTACCTAAACCTTCAGGTCCGTTGAAATCTGGTCTTGGAATATTTGTTAGATCTGTAAACGGATTTTGTGGCTTGGTTTCTAAATCGATGGTGTCGCGAACTTGAGTCAAGTCAATGATTTGTGGCACTGGTGGAGTGTAACTTTGTTGTTGCTTTTCGGGCTCAATGATTTTTTCCACCTCAAAAGTTTCAATTGGCACGCGTCGATTTTGCTCGATGTAGTCTTTTGGGACAGCGAGTGGTGTTCCCCATCTAAAGGCTGCTAGCGTCATTGAACCCGCAACAAGCAGTCCAAGGTTGAAGTACAAATTGCGTCTTTTTTCAAGATCGTACTTCGGGTTTTTCTTTGCTTTCATAACTGTTAAAATTTAGTTAAACATGTTATGAAGAGCTGCAAGCTTCGTACCGATAAAAAGAGTGAAGCATCTGTAAATCAATGATTTTGAACTGAACAGTTCATATCAACTATTGAATGGTATCGATTTGTGTGTGAATGGCGCTTATCGCATTACCTATGAACTGAAGTGCTTTATTGCTGAACTCTTTTGGATGTTCTGTGGTGAAGTATTTCGTAAGCCCGTTTTTTTCTAGCTTTTCATCTAGTTTGACGTGTCGAGACAAGTAATCTTTCAGACTTCTCGCTACAATTTCACCTTGTGAGACAATTTGAATTTTTTCGCCAGCAAGCAGGTTTAATTGATTTTCAATAATGGGATAGTGTGTACATGCCAACAACACAGTGTCGATTTTAGGGTTTATCTTGAGTAAATCCAGGAAGTCTTCTTTTATGATAATTTGCCCGCCGGTCGAGTCGTGCTTGTTGTTTTCTATCAGTGGTACCCAAAGCGGGCAAGCTTTTTGACAAACCGTAATGTTGGGATATTGTTTGTGAATTTCAATCAAATAAGATTCGGATGAAACTGTTCCGGGCGTGCCAAGTATACCAACCACACCTGATGAGGTAAATTTGCCGATTTGTTCGGCAGTAGGTCTAATTACACCAAGTACTTTTTTTTCGGGTGCGATATTGGGTAAATCATTTTGTTGAATCGTTCTAAGTGCTTTTGCTGATGCAGTATTACAAGCCAAGATTACCAAGTCGCAATCAAGTTCAAAGAGTTTTTTAACTGCTTGTAAGGTAAACTGATATACAACTTCAAACGAACGAGTGCCGTAGGGCGCTCGAGCATTATCGCCCAAGTAGATATAATCGTATTCAGGCAAGATTCGTTGGATATCCTTCAAAATGGTTAGTCCACCATAACCTGAATCAAAAATGCCTATTTTTTTCATTGCTCTGAGATGCAAAGATAAAAAAAGGTCGCCCAAATGAGCGACCTTCCTTGTTATTTGAATTTAATCAAATTATTTTTTCATAAATGTGCTGCGGATGATAGCACCTGAAGCAGTTCTAGCTTCGTAGATGTACATGCCAGCAGACAAATCAGCTACCAATGCAGTAGAGCCTTGGTTGTTAGAAACCACTTTTCCGTCCATTGCAATAATAGCAACTGAAACTACTTCGTCACCATCAACTGTGATGTTCAACACATCAGAAGCCGGGTTAGGATAAGCTACAGCAGATAACTGATTGTTGGCCTCTATCGATGCAGATGCTGGAACCGAGGTAAAACAATCTAAATTATTATCCATGTTTGTGTCGTTTGGGTCACCAGCAATACTAGTGAATCCAGCCAACCCTACAGTAACGAACATACATACATCTCCACTTACACCAGAGAGGTTTGCAACTGCATTTATACCCAATGTAGATGAAACCAAAGAAGCTCCGGATGGAACTGCCGCAGGCAAAACAACCAAACTTACTGAACCAGCCTCACCGTTTATAAGAGAATAATTGCTCCCTGAATAGATAAGTGCTAAATAAAGCGTATCACCAGCAGGGATTTCATTTGGACCATTATTGGTGATAGTATAGGCGATATTAAATCCACTAATTCCAGTTGCGGGTGATCCAGATGCAGGAGAGTTTAATGTTACTTGCAAGTCATATTGACCATATGAAGAAACAATAAACAATGCAAAGATTGTTAATGTGAAAAAGAATCTTTTCATTATATTATTTTTTTACAAAAGTGTTGCGAATAACAGCTCCAGAAGCCGTTCTAGCTTCGTAAATATACATACCCGCAGTCAAATCAGCTACTAGCGCATTAGAGCCATTGTTATTTGAAACAACTTTTCCGTCCATTGCGATAACTGCAACTGAAACCACTTCGTCTCCTTCAACAGTGATGTTCAATACATCAGATGCTGGGTTTGGATAAGCTACAGCAGAAAATCCAGCCGCCAACGACTCTTCAATTGACACTAATGTGCCGCCCAAAGTTAATTGTGTAATGTTCCAAGTTCCTGAAGTACCTGCTGCTGTATAACCATTGCCTAACCACAAAACATATGAAGTGTTTGTAAAATCAATTGCAGCAAAATTTACAGTTCCAGTAACTAAAGTGCCAATGATGTTTGTATCACATGCAGGAGCACAAGGCCAATCAAGTTTATTCGTAGCCAAGTTGCTAAAACCGCCTATTTGTATGATTCTGGTTTCAGCAGGATTTAATGAAGGGCCTTCAGTAACCATAATGCATAAATCATTGGCATAAGTAAGCGAAGCCGTTGCTGTTAATGAAGCATTAACTGTGGCGCTTGTGAAAGATCCAGAAACTCTAGGCACTAAAGCTCCTGCAACCTCATAGGTTCCAGTCATACCTTGAACTACAGGAACAAAATTGCCCCCATTGATGTTTCCAGTGGTACCCGTTGGAAGGTTAAGTTGCGCAAAAGAAGCGCTAACGAATGATGCAAATAATGCAGCAGAAAGTAATAGTTTTTTCATGATAATTAATTTTAAATTTGGCGTAAATATAATAATAAATTGAATAACGGTATTTTGCTTAGAATTTTGTTCTATCCAAAGAACTATCAATACGAAATGGTGGATAAATCGTAACGAATTGTTTCTTTGGTGTTTTTAGGTCATGTACCTTCGTAGCCATGACGCCAAAAATTTTGAAATACCTTCGGAAAACTTTGCTGGGAATTTTAGGATTTTTCTTTGTTCTTACGCTGCTGCTCATCGTATTCAGGGGCAAAATAGAGCGTTATGCTATTAGTCAATTAGATCAGTTTTTTAAACTACCTGTTTACATTCATGATGTAGAACTTACTTTTTGGAAGACTTTTCCGAATTTCTCTATTCGTTTGGATGGCGTTATGATTAAAGATTATTCAGAAGAAGCAGGAAGACTCCCCGATACTTTATTATATGCTCAACGCATAGATTTGAAAGCCAATACCTGGAGTTTACTTAAAGCAGATATGTCGATTAAATCAATAAATATTCATAATGCTTTGGTGGGCCTGAGGGTAGATTCAAAAGGCAGAGAGAATTATGATATTTTTGTTCAAGATACAAGCGCAGCTCCAGCCTCTTTCAATTTAGATTTGAAGAAGGTGACTTTTACCAATACCGAACTGCGATACAGCAATGCTCTTACCGATCAAAACGTCAATGTGTTGTTCAATCGTTTGAGTTTCTCCGGGCGGTTCAAGCAGGATGTGTTCGATATGCATGTGCAAGCTGATGCTAAACTGAATCGCTTAAAGGATAAAACTGTTACTTTATTGCGGGGATTGGATTTGTTTTTGGAAACAGACATTTTAGTAAGCAATATCGATAAACGATACGAATTGCCAAATAGCGCAATTGTATTTAATTCAATGCCTTTTGAACTATCTTTTTTGTTGGAGCAAGGTTATTTGAATTTGGATTTGATGGGTCGGGATATTTCTTTAACAGAGGTTATGAACGCTATTCATCAAGAGGACCTGAATAAGCTCAAAGCAATTCAAGCACAGGGAAAAGTGAGTTTTGCACTGCACGTTGATGGGAGTCTCGACAAATCTGTCTCTCCCGATATATCTGCTGAATTTGCCGTTTCAAATGGTTCAGTCGAGGACCCTATAAATGGGCTAGAAATCAAAAAAATCGATGTGCGAGGTAAGTTTGAAAAGTTTAGAGGAAAACCAGAAAAACTGGAGTTGAATCAATTGGGCTTTCAGACCATGGGGCAACGATTTAATGGACAGCTTTCAGTGATTAATTTCGAGAAACCCGACCTTAGATTGATGGGCGAGGGAGGCATTAATTTATCAGCGCTACACCATTTTTTTCCATTGCCTCATGTGCGCAGTATAGCTGGAGATGTTATCGTTCATGGATCAGCTCATGCCATTATCCATGACCCAGGCAGGACTAATCAGCATATTCAGCTTATCAATTCAGGGGTGAATTTGGATTGTAAAAATATTTCACTCGAAACCATAGCTCAGTTTCCGAAAATTGAAAACATGCATGGTTCGATTTCGACGCGTAATGATGATTTTGTGTTCAGTAGGTTTGAATTCAAAACGCAGCGCACATCCATTCAAGTTTCTGGTAGTGTAAAGCATGTTGTTGCCTTTTTGGAAAATAACGGTAAATTGACTGTTGAAGGCGCTCTAAAAGCAGAATCTATTGATCTTGATGAGTTTTTAACTCCTTCTGAATCAAGTGGGGGAGCACACCCTGTTGGGGTTTTTGTGTTGCCCAAAAATATTGATGGTTCAATTGATTTTGATATCGAACAATTCGTTGTGAATGGACATCGTTTTTCAACTATTTTGGGGTCAACAAAGCTTTTAGAACGACAGATTGATTTACGCAATTTGAAGATGAGTCACTTGGGTAGCCAAGCGAATGGAAATTTGAGGGTTTCTGAGCGTGTTGCCGGCACTATTGAACTTTCGGGTGAAATAAGCACTTCAGGTTTGAATTTAAAACAGGTATTCACAGAGTGGAAGAACTTTGAACAAGAGACAATTTTGGCTGAAAACATCAATGGAAAGGCAGATTTGAATTTGACGTTCTTCTTTCCATTCAGCATGAATAAAGGAATTCTCAAAGATCAAATTAATGCTCAGGCTTCTTTGAAAATTGTTGGTGGCTCGTTGGTTCAAGTTGATGCACTTAAGGAAATTGCAAAGAGTATGCGTTCCAATTCTTTTGTGAAAGTGTTTCTCGGGAAAAATTTGGAAATTATTGAGAAGAAATTGGCCAATCTGACTTTTGAGACTTTAGAGAACACTTTTTATATAGCAAATTCGAAATTCGTCATACCTAAAATGCGCATTAAGACTAATGTTATGGATTTAGTGGTATACGGTTGGCAACAATTTGATGAATCTTTGGAGTATCATTTTGAGTTTGATTTCCGCGATTTGAAACAGCACAAAAAGAAATCGGAATTTGGTGTTGTTGAAGATGATGGTTTGGCAACGCGCTTATTTTTGAAAATGTTCGGCACGCTGACAAATCTTCAGTTCGCTTGGGACTCAGATGCGCGCAAGCAATTCAAGAAAGAACAACGCGAGCAAGAAAAACAAGATGTTAAAGGCATGTTCAAATCTGAATTTGGTTTGTTTAAAAAAGACACAACTGTTCAAGGCTATAAACCTTCAACAAAACCGCAAGAAATAATTGAGATTGATTTTGGCGAACCTGCCGAACCTGTGAATGTTGAAGAGAAGAAGAAGCGCATAGAAGAAAAATACAAACGTGTAAAAAAGAATAATTCAACAAAATCCGAAGAGGTGATCATTGAGTTTGACTAAGAGTTTGTAATATTGTGATGAATCAAACGTATTAGTTGAAATCAATTTCATGAATTTATACTCCAACAAACAGAAATGGAAAATCGCCTTGCTAATCACGGCCATTGTGCTTGTGGCGATTTCTTTGCTATTCACGAATCGAATTGTTACAAGTGTTGGTTCACGAGAAAAAGAACGTGTTGAGCAGTGGGCCGATGTGATTCGTAAAAAAGCGGAATTAATCAATTTGACGAACCAAACGTTTGATGAACTGCGTGAGCGCGAACGACAAAAGGTTGAACTGTGGGCCAAAGCTACACGTGAGCTTGTGAAGCCCAGTTCAGACGATATTAATTTTACTTTTATGGTTGATATCACTCGAGAGAACAACGATATCCCAGTAGTTTTGTTGAATCAAGCTAATCAGGTTTTAAGTTTTAAAAATTTGGGCTTTCAACCTGAAAATTTAAAAGTTTTGTTTCCAAATAAAACCGAAAAGGAGTTGAATCAGATTTATACGGATTCTGTCGTTAAAACGGCTTTGATTTGGTCGGAAACGCATGAACCGATTAATATTGAGATATTTCCTGGAGCTATTCAGCGCATCTATTATTTTGACTCTTATAAATTGATTCAATTGGAGCAACAGCGCGACTCTTTGATTGCTTCTTTCAACAGCGAATTGATTGATAAAACGACTTTGGTGCCGGTTTTGTTTTTAGACCCCGCCACAGGAGAAGTTATTGAAACCAATATCGATTCTTTGAAGCCTAAGCGCCACGAGGTTTTGGCGAACAAAAATGAAGTTTTATCAAGAATGGTTGACTCAGTTGAAATTGTTTTGGCTGTAGGTCAAACAGGCATGGTGTATTTTGATGATAGCGAGGAGCTGAAACAACTCAAGCTTTATCCCTATCTGCAATTTCTTTTGATTGGTTTGTTCATTTTCATTGGTTATATCATTTTCAGCACCTTCCGTAAAGCCGAGCAAAATCAAGTTTGGGCAGGTATGGCGAAAGAAACTGCACACCAATTGGGGACTCCAATTTCATCGTTAATGGCTTGGATTTCTTTGTTGGAAAGCAACGGTCATCCCAAAGAGGAAATTGATGAAATGAACAAGGATATTGATCGCCTTACAACCATTGCCGACCGTTTTGAAAAGATCGGTTCAGGTGCAAAATTGGATCCGAATGATTTAAAAAGCACACTCTACAAATCTTACAGCTATCTCAAAACACGCATTTCGCGAAAAGTTGAATTCACCATGAATCTGCCTGAAAATCAATTAGTAGTGATGCACAATCCGTCTCTTTTGGAATGGGTGATAGAAAATATTTGCAAAAACGCCGTCGATGCCATGGATGGAGCAGGCAAGTTGCACATTGAAGTTTCCGACTCAGGTCATTCTGTTTATGTCGATATTTCAGATACGGGAAAAGGTATCCCATCGAATAAAATCAAAACGATTTTTCAACCTGGATATACTACAAAACAAAGAGGATGGGGCTTAGGACTTTCTTTGGTAAAACGCATTGTGGAAACGTATCACAAGGGACGTGTTTTTGTCCTTAAATCAGAGCCTGGTAAAGGCACCACATTCCGGATTATTCTTCAGAAACCCTAATATTCCTTGGCTAAAGCCACGAGCAATTAATTTACAGCTTGAATCATCAAAACGCCATCTTCATCTTTAAACACTTTCGTCAATTCATTCTGATTCAGGTGTTTTAAGGATTTGTCCCATTGTTTGCCACTCAATTCCAAAGATGATTTTAGTGTAGCCAATTCCAAAGCGCCGATTTTCTGAACGATGTCCAAGATGGCTTTTTCGTGGTCGTTTAATTCAACCACTTTTTTGGCGCCCGACTCTGGTTTCATTTGTGGGAAGAATAGTACTTCTTGGATGGAAGGATTGTCTGTTAAGAACATAATCAATCGGTCCATGCCAATACCCAAGCCTGAAGTTGGTGGCATGCCATATTCCAAAGCGCGCAAGAAATCTTGGTCGATAAATTGACCTGCTTCATCATCGCCACGTTCAGATAGTTTTACTTGTTCTTCAAAGCGTTCGCGTTGGTCAATTGGGTCGTTCAATTCCGAATAAGCGTTGGCAATTTCTTTTCCACAAACCATCAGTTCGAAGCGCTCAGTGAGTTCGGGATCATTGCGATGTGTTTTACAAAGCGGCGACATCTCTTTAGGGTAATCTGTGATGAAGGTAGGTTGGATAAAATTGCCTTCACATTTTTCACCAAAAATTTCGTCAATGAGTTTGCCTTTGCCCATGGTCATGTCCACTTGGATGCCCATGCCTCGTGCCGCAGCACGAATGTCACCTTCGTTTTTACCAGAGATGTCGAAGCCCGTATATTCTAAAATGGCATCACGCATTGAAATTCTCTTGTATGGCGCTTTGAAGTCAATTTCTTTTCCTAGAAACGTGGATTTTGTGGTGCCATTTACCTCAAGAGCACAATGTTCCAAAAGTTGCTCTGTGAAATCCATCATCCAGTTGTAATCTTTATAAGACACATAGATTTCCATGGCCGTAAATTCAGGATTATGGGTTCTGTCCATACCTTCGTTGCGGAAGTTTTTGGAAAATTCATAAACGCCATCAAAGCCACCAACAATCAATCTTTTCAGATACAATTCATTAGCAATGCGCATGTATAATGGAATTCCTAGGGCATTGTGATGCGTCACAAAAGGTCGAGCCGCAGCTCCGCCCGGAATCGACTGAAGAATAGGTGTTTCTACTTCCAAATAACCTGCATTGTTGAAGAAATTCCTCATCGCTTGGAAGAGTTTAGTTCTTTTTACAAAAACTTCTTTCACATGCGGATTCACCACCATGTCCACATAGCGCTGACGATAACGCTGTTCAGGATCGGTGAAAGCATCATGCACTTTTCCATCGACATCTGTTTTTGGTAGCGGAAGGGGTTTTAATGCTTTTGACAAGAGGGTAAACTCCTTTACTAAAATAGAAGGTTCACCAACTTGTGTTCTAAAAAGCGTTCCTTTAACACCTATGAAATCACCAAGGTCGAGTAGTTTTTTGAATACTTCGTTGTATAATTCTTTGTCTTCTCCAGGACAAATTTCATCTCTATTGAAATAGACTTGAATTCTTCCTTCAGAATCTTGAATTTCGGCAAAAGACGCCTTACCCATAATGCGTTGCGAAAGCATACGCCCGGCGATACAAACGTCTTTATCCGCTTCGAAATTATGTAGAATTTCTTTTGTTGTATGGTCAACTGGGTATAAATCAGCTGGATAAGGGTCGATACCCAATTCGCGCAGTTTATCGAGTTTTTGACGACGTTGAATTTCCTGTTCAGACAAAGATAAATCAATCATAATGAGAGTAAAAGTGAGAATTTAAGGGTGCAAATTTAAGTAATTTACTTGGACAAGAACGTGATGATTTATCTGTAATCATGAGTTTAAGCGAAAAGTAGATTTACATACAATTTAACAATGGCTTGGTTAAAAAAGTCTTTCTGTGAGAAAGTTTGTGAAAACAGATCTTGCTTGAAGAAGTTTTGTTATTCACGAACAATTGTTTAGATTTAACACGAAATTAATATTTTGTTAAACTCATTTAAAGGAAAAAAAACCGGATGAATATGCTTAACGCTTTTATATTTACTAAGTTAGCCTTGTTTGTGTCGATTTCTAGCGCTTGTTTTGCTGCTACCAATGGTGTTGTAAAAGTCAATAAAGTTTGTTACTGTCAATACGATTATTGTAATTATTTCACAAAGGTTTTAGAAAAAACAAAAAAATTAAACTCATTTTATACTTTCCAGCAGGCTGAAGATGGCGTTCGTGAGTATTTAGGGGAGGAGAGATATGACTATATGAAACAAATCAATCCTGGGTTAATTTCGGATTTAATATTGCGTTTTCGATTTGGAGTTGAATTGCGTGAGTGGAATCCTAAGAGAGAGCCTCCGTTTGAAGTATTGGAATCAATTGTAATGACCTTTAAAGAAGGCGATCAGAAGATAGCCGTTGCAGCTTTCGTTCATGATTTTGAACAAGGTTTGATTAATCCGTTGAGAATTGATTTACCTGTTGATCGTTCACAGCAAAACTTTTTCATATTGAAAAATACTGGAAAATTTTTGGTGATGAACTCTTGGGATCAAATGAGAAAGCGTAATCAATTTGATAACGACTAAACCTAGCCTATGAAGATATTTTTACTCTTTTTATTTGCATTGTTTTCTTGTTGTTTAGTTTTTGGTCAAAACTACAATATGACCAATGGAACAATTAATACTTGTTCTGGAAATTTTTATGATTCTGGTGGTTCAGGGGGTAATTATGGAAACAACCAAAATTTTACACAAACATTTTGCTCCAATGTGGCTGGGCAGTCTATTCAGTTAAATTTCAGTGCATTTAACATTGAGAATGGTTGGGATTTTTTAACAATTTATGATGGCCCAAATACTGCCTCTCCAATTGTCGGAACATATACTGGAACAGGCTCTCCTGGTATAGTTACTTCAAGTGGCAGTTGTTTAACCGTGGTATTTGTATCAGATTTTATTATAACCGCATCAGGTTGGGCCGCCAGTATATCTTGTGTAGCCCCTCCTCCTTCTGGTTCGAGCTACAATATGGCCAACGGTTCAATCACGACTTGCTCAGGAACCTTTTATGACAGTGGGGGCGCTTCAGGGAATTATTTGAATAATCAAAATTTTACATATACTATCTGCTCAAGTATAGCAGGTCAGGCTGTTCAATTGAATTTCACTCAGTTTAATATCGAAGTGAACTTTGATTTTTTAACCATATATGACGGTCCAAATACTGCCTCTCCGAGTTTAGGCACCTACACAGGAACAAATTCACCAGGTACTGTTACTGGCTCAGGTGATTGTTTAACCATAGTAT
Source organism: Flavobacteriales bacterium UBA6165 (assembly GCA_002422285.1). GTDB lineage: Bacteria > Bacteroidota > Bacteroidia > Flavobacteriales_D > Crocinitomicaceae > UBA6165. Next base: position 13,206 of record DIUF01000015.1, read on the forward strand.
TTACTTCAGATGGTTCCGTTGTAGCGCTCGGTTGGGCAGCAAGTATAAACTGCACTACTCCCGTTGCCCCACCGCCTCCTCCTTCAAACGGATGTAACGCCAATACAACAATCTGTGAGCCTGGTGTAGCTGGTCCTTTTGGTTTCGGTACTGCTGGTCCTGACCCAGTGAATTGTTTGGATTGGTTCGGAACGTCAGAATATACCTATATTATGCTGTATATTACCCAGTCAGGGCCTTTGAATATGCTAATCAATGGTAATGCAACAACAGGCTTTTTGGATGTTGCAGTATACAATATTCCATCTAGCCAAGATCCTTGTACAGCGATAATGAATCAAGCGAACCTAATTGGATGTAATTACGCCCAATTCTCAGACGGTTGTAATCAGTTTGGAACATCCTTCCCTTGTGGGTCAAATGTGCCTTCGCCTAATGTGGTTGCAGGACAAGTTTTGATGATTATTGTTGAAGATTGGTTAAATGGGCCATCATCAAATTTTACACTTGAATTAGGCCCTCCGCCAAACGCTCAAACAGGTCCGCCCAACCCCGCAATTACTCCAGCTGGCCCGTTTTGTGTTACATCACCATCAACGCAACTCAACGCTGTTGATATGGGGGGTGCTTGGACAGGGCCTGGGACGTCAGGAACAGGAATGTTTAACCCTTCTACCGCTGGTGTCGGCACACATACAATTAATTATTCTATCGGAACATCACCATGTAATTCATCATCATCAACTACAATTACTGTTTTTAATAATCCTCCTGTAAGTCCAGCTAACAATGGTCCTATTTGTGTTGGACAAAGTATCAATTTGACAACTACATTGGTGAGTGGAGCTACATATAGTTGGACAGGTCCAAGTGGTTTTACTTCAAATCAACAAAATCCAACTATCACGAATGCAACTACTGCAAATGGGGGGACTTACACTGTAACGGTAACTGTTGCTGGTTGTACGTCCAGCGCTTCTACAACAGTAGTTGTTAATCCACAAATCACCCCAACATTTAATC
>DIUF01000079.1 GCA_002422285.1 Flavobacteriales bacterium UBA6165
GGCTCAAGAATCATTGTTACTTTAATTCATGTTTTGAAGCAAAACGGCGGTAAAATTGGCGGTGCTGGCATCTGTAATGGTGGCGGTGGAGCAAGCGCTATGATTATTGAGAATATTGATTAATACATCTAACATTATTTCGAAGGACTTGCTGATGAAGTAAGTCCTTTTTTTGTGTTGTGAAAAAGCGTTTGCTCAAATATCAATTGATTCGTGGGTTCTTACCCAAATCCTACCTCGAAACGGCGTTTTCTGCAGGTGTTTTGGCCTATGCTTTTGGCACTTTGGGTGATTTTGAGCAGCGCACGGGTTATGCATTTTTTCTGTTTTTTGCCACTTGGTCTGTTTACAATTTGTTGCGTGTTGTTTCCATGCTTCGGCAGATGAAAACCATGACTTTGTCTGTTTTGGTGGATGTTATTCATATTCCCATTCACATTGCCCTGAGCGCCATTTCGGGGCTAGTTGCTTTAATTTTACTTCTTTTTCTGTCGTTCGCCACTGGGACAATTTTGTTGATAGCGCTGTTGTTTGTTGTTACGCTTTTGTATCGTTTCAAATGGTTGGTGGTTGATCAAAATCGGGTTTCCTTGAGTGATTTGCCTTTTTCGAAAGCTTTTTTGGTGGCGCTCACTTGGTCAGCATTATGTGCAGCTATTCCACTACAATTTGATGTCAATTATGGCACACAATACGCGGCGGCCTTTTTCTATTTTTTGGGTTTGGCCATACCTTTCGACATTCGTGATTTGCATTTCGACGCCAAAAGTCGGCGCACCTTTCCACAAATCTTTGGTGTGGAGAAAGCAAAACAATTGGCCTTGTTTTTTATTTCGCTTGGGTTTTTTCTACTCGATTATCGCATGAGTCATTCCATCATCGTGCTGATATTGGGCTTGTTTGCACATTTTTGGCTGATGATTCAGACATCTCCTGACCAAAACCGACTTTGGTTGTATCGTTTGCTGGATTTGTGTCCATTGTTGTATGCGTGGTATGCGCTTTCTTAGGCTTTTCCGATAAAATTCAACCAGTCTGCAATTTGATGTGCTTTCAAAACCCTTGGAAACTTGGTTTGTCCGCTGCGTTGCACCTTTTTGGATAGGTAATCAGAAAAAAGGTGACTGGCCACAAGTTGCACTTTGGGTTTTTGCAGACTGCGTTTACGCACAGCGGCATAATCGTCGTTTTTGGCTATGAGAATTTCATCCAACACAGCAGCAAGTTTGTCAGCGTCCCCAAATTCATCTGAACCAATGTACCAAGTATGAATCACCTCATCACCAATTTTTTCTCCAAACACTGTAAATTCAGGGATGTAAGTATCCAAACAATCGGCTGTTTCAGTAATGGCATCTTGCATGTTTTCTACGGAAAGGTGTTCGCCGCAAATACTCAGATAATGCGCGATGCGTCCCGTGATGATAATTTCATATGTTTCGTCGGATAGAAAACGAATGGTATCGCCAATCACATAGCGCCAAAGACCAGCGCAAGTGGAAATGACCAAGGCATAATCTACGCCCTCTCTGACCATGTGCAGGGGCAAAATTTCGCAGTCCTGTTTCACCTTGCCATCCTCAAAATTGTCTTCATTGAAAGGAATAAATTCAAAGTAAACTCCTGCTTGCAAACGCAAACGCATCCCCGCCTCGTGTTCATATTTTTGAAACGCAAAATAGCCCTCACTGGCCAAATAGGTCTCCTGAAAATGCACGTCTTTGCCAAAAAGTTTTTTGATGTCTTCTTTGTAGGGTTTGATAGAAACACCCCCTGAGACAAAAACGCTCAAGGAGGGCCAAATTTCGTGGATATTGTTGAGTTTATATTCTTTGATAACGGCTTTCATGACCAAAGTAACCCAGGCAGGTACGCCAGAAATGACACCAATATCCCACTTGGGAGCATTTTTTACAATGGCAGCCACTTTATCATCCCAATTGGAAATAGCCGTAATTTGTTTGCCGGGCTTGGAGAATTTAGAAAACCAAAATGGCACATTGCCCGTTAAAATTCCGCTCAAATCGCCCTCTTGGTAGTGACCCATGTTTTTCAAGGCACTGCTTCCGCCAATCATCAACACAGATTTTTCATAGAAGTCGGTGTCGAGGTCGTAATCGTGGAGGGTTAAAAGTTGGTTCACACTTACGCGTTGAATGCGTTTGATCATGGCATCGGAAACGGGAATGCGCTTGCTTGGCGAACCCGATGTGCCAGAAGAGAGCGCATAGAATCGGATTTTGCCTGGCCATATCACATCTTTCTCGCCTTCTAAGGTGCGGTGCAGCCAATCGGTATAAAACTCATCGTAATTGGTTATGGGAATGCGCTTTGAAAACTCAACATGAGGCAAAGCAGCTTTCATGATGCCGTCGAAATCATATTGCATACCAAAGGCAGTGAACTTGGCTTTGTCGAGCAATTTCATCAGCGTTTTGATTTGAACGGAATAATCTGTTTTTCGTCGTTCGCTGAGTTGACTGGCAAATTTTGCGGTTTCTTTGAGAATTCTTCCTAATACAGCCATTTCGTGATTTTAGCGGAGGGCAAATATGGTGATTTTTTTGTGATTTCCTAGACGGATTCACATGTTCCCTAGTTAATAAAAATAGTGACTCTAATGAGAAATTCACCATATAACTGAAAATACTGGACATGATCCTAAATCAAAATCCCTACTGCTTCACAAATGCTGCTTTATAGGTTGTTCCATCTTTGGTCACATACTGCACGATGTAATACCCTGGGCTCAAATCCACAATGTTCATAACCCAAGTCATAGAACCAGAAGCATCATACGAAACTTGATATTCTTTGCCGAGTAAATCCACAATTTTTAGTGTTTCCAATTCACCAAGATTGGCGTTTGGCGCAATGGTTATCACATCCGAAGCGGGATTTGGATAAATGGTGAAAGCGTTGATATTCAGTTCGCTAAAACCAACCGTAGATGTAAAATAAGCTTTAAATAGCACTTCACTTGTGTTTAGTGTATCTAAGAAAACCGAATTCAACACATTGGTGATAAGTCCATTAGCTTCCCAATGAGAGAACACATAACCCGGTTCGGCAATGGCTTCAATTTGAATGGGCACACCGTCGAAATAAACCCCTTCCCAAGGATAATTGTCGGGTGTGATGGTGCTTATTTTGATTTTACCACCGTTGGCTGGAAAAACATCAAGATCAACGTCAACTTGTTGTGGTAAATTGAAATTGCTTTGGATATAATTTCTTGCTTGTTCGGGCCTACATGCCAATTCGTCTCTAAAAACGAGGTGATTTTGGTAGAAATAGTCCATCCATCCGGGCACATTGAAAGGATCGGCCCAACGTTGGTATTCATTGGCCATTTCTGCAACGGTTTGGTTGAACATTTCATTTTCAATCGCCAATAATCTTTCGGGTAGATAAAGAGAGTTCATTTGGTCGGCAAAACGATTGATGAAATAATGTCTGAATCTGTCATTTTGAATTCCGTTTAAAAAGATTCTCAAATGTGGATTACCATAATCCCACCATTGCATGAGCTGCCCTAATAAATCGTACGAACAACTTAACTCCCAAGCAGGGCTTGGCAACAAACCAAACTCCATATCCATCAAACAATAGCGCCATCTGAAGCCAGTAGTATTTGAGCGATACAATTTCAAATTGTTGTAATTAAAACCCCAGTCGGCATTGTTCATCCATAATTCCGCTATGATGTAATCATTATAATTTAGCAAATCGAAATAGGCATCGGCTTGATTCCAAAAAGAAGTATCACTCGGGTTGATTTGTAGAAAATTATCATACGCTGAATAAAAGTTTTGGACATCACCTTCAACCGCACGAAGCACAAATCCGTACATCGCACTAGATGATAGAATTTCAACAGTATTGGGATTGGCATTTTCTTCAAGAACAAATTTCTGTTTGTCGAATTTTTCTCGCAATTCATACAAGCCCCAATAAGCACCATTAATATAAACAGAAACCGGACGCCAAGCAGAGTAATAACCGTAAGCACCTTTCGCCATCATTTTTACTTGAGCAGCATCTTTGTAGGGCAAAACCAAAAATTGATTGCTGCCATTGCGGAGGTAGAAGTCGTCGTAGAGGTTCCTTTCGGGTCTGTCTGGAATTATATTGCCTACTATCGGACCTTGACCAACTACGCTGTGGTCAAATTTTATTCTGAAAGGTCTCTGTGGCTGACCACGCGAACCCCAACCCCCATCCATGATGATACCTGCGCGTTGGGAATAAAGCAAGTTGTGGTTCAATGTAGAATCAAAATACTGAATAGACGCCGCTTTTAACCAGTCTGAAAAAGGATTGTCGAACATTCCTGTGGGACCGAACATATTGCTTGGATCGCTCACTACAGAAATAATCGGTGTAGAATGGTTGGCATTAAACAGGAAACTAGCTGAGGTGATCAAACTAGGGATTTGGCCATTAACGAAGGCTCTTGCTCGTAAGACCGTAGATTGAAAAATGAATATTGGTGTTCCATCCCATACATTTGAATTTATGTCGGGTGTGCTTCCATCAGTGGTGTAATAAACCGTTGAATTTAATAAATTGGGGTCGGTAATGGTAACATAAATCGGAGTATTCAGAACACCGCTGATTTCAGAAAAAGTAGGTGCTAATGCATAAGAAGTTGCGGTATTTGAAAAATTGTTTGTCGCCATTGGTGTTGGCTCAGCAAACAACCTGATTACTCCTGAACCATCGGGAAAACGGCCGATACTAACATCATAACCTTGTCCGCAATTCACATTTAACGAACTTATTTGCACATTGCTTGGGTCGTAAAGCTTAATGTTTTCACCGTTTGAGCTTATCTTAAAATTGGTGTGGTTGAAGCTGCCTGTTGCGGGAATAAAGCCGCTCGACAAGGTAGTGAGTCCAGTGGTAGCAATGCTGATGTCTAAATATTCATAACTAATATCGTTGGTCCATTCAACGAGAAATGAAAGAGAATTTATTGTTCCAGCGGTGAGTCCTGCGGCTACGAGTTCACTGGCTGTATATAGAAATTGATGACGAGTACTCCAATACCAATTACCGTAAGGAGCAGGGTAATCATAGGGACTGTTGACAATAGTTCCAGAGCCTATTGTGATTCCATTGAATTGGATGTCTGGGCGCATTTGTGCGTTGTAACCTGTACCAAATTCACACGCGTAAACCCCATCCACAAAACTGTAAGTTGATGAATTGTAAGGTGTTGGACTTTGAAAATGACTCGAGCTCACCGTGTAAAAAGGATTGTAGGTACATGTGTTAACAAGAATGTTCGATTGTCCATCCCAATAAAATGGGGTGTTGAACGGATGAATATTTGCGCCGGCTTGTGGTTGAAAGCCGCTCTGCGTATTTACATTAACAAATGCTGATGTAGCATATCTGTTTTTGCCACTACAGAAAACTACCAAGTATCCGTTGGGGGGTATAATGACACTTGGAAACATCCACTCTCCTGGATTTGAATTATCACTAAGACTATAGTTCAATAAATTCACCGGAGTGTTACCCATATTGTGAATTTCAATCCAATCTTCAGCGTCTCCGTCTTCATCGATTAATGTTGAATAATTTTTATTGCTGCCTTCATTGATTACAATTTGAGCATGATAAATCGCAAAACAAAATATCATGACGCAGGATGTCAAAAATTTATGAAAAGAGTGTGTCTTATTCGTCTCAAAGACAGTTGCGATAGGGGTTTTTATATTTGGCATGGATTCTCAAGATTTAGTTACAAATCATACGCAAATGTAATTTTTTTATGTATTGGTGAATAATAAAGATTTTTTTGATAATTCCTGCAGACCCGTTCTTTTAGGTTGAGATAATAGTAGGCTACATCTAACCTTTAAAAAACATCAACATCTACTGAAACACGCACAGATTTATTCATGGGGTCAGCGAAGTAGATGTCGAGGATGGTTTTGATTTTTTCCTTGATTTGTTTTTGGGAATATTCGCGCTCCATTTTCAGTCGGATGGTTTTGATATACAGGTTTTGAATACGCTTCACCAATGGATATTCGGGTCCAATCACACGCGAACCGAACACTTCTTTGAGGGAATTCGCCAAAATTGCTGAACTGCCTTCGAGGTGATTTTGGTCGCGGTGCTTGAGTGTGAGTTGGATGATTTTTGTGAAGGGTGGATAGTTGAAATTTTTGCGCTCCAACAATTCTTGCGTATACATCGTTTTAAAATCGTTGTTGATGACCTGTTGGATGATCCATTGGTCGGGTTGACCTGTTTGAATAATCACTTTGCCGCGTTTGGATTTTCTTCCAGCGCGACCTGCCACTTGTGTCATCAATTGAAAGCCTCGCTCGAAAGAACGAAAATCAGGGAATCGTAAAATTTGATCGGCATCCACAATTCCCACAAGCGAAACGTGATCAAAATCCAAGCCCTTGGTTACCATTTGTGTGCCCACCAAAACATCAATTTCTCGACGGTCAAAAGCGTCTAAAACCTTGGCATATCCATCTTTCGAGCGTGTTGAATCCAAATCCAAACGCCCGATTTTAGCCTTGGGAAGCAAAATCGATAATTCGTCTTCGATGCGCTCAGTTCCAAAACCAATCATCTTGATGCGGTTGCTGCCACAGTTGCCACATGTGCCCACTGGCGGAGTGCCATAACCACAATAGTGACACTTCAACATATTACTGGTTTTGTGGTAGGTCAATGTCACGTCGCAGCTCTTACACGTGGGCGTCCAATGGCAAATTTCACACATCCAATAAGGCGTGTATCCTCTGCGATTTTGAAACAATATGATTTGCTCGTTTTTATCCAAGGCCAACTGCATTTCATCAATCAAAAACTGACTAAATACGGAATGTGATGCTTTATTCTTTCGTTCTTCTGATAAATCGGCGATTAAAATTTCGGGTAGTTGAACACCTCCAAAACGCTCGTTCAATTCCACCAAACCAAATTTTTCTTGTTGGGCGTTGTAATAACTTTCCATAGAAGGCGTGGCGCTTCCCAAAAGCGTTTTCGTTTTGTGAATCATGCCCAAAACAATTGCTGCATCTCGCCCATGATAGCGGGGCGCTGGATCGTGTTGCTTGAACGAACTTTCGTGTTCTTCATCCACAATCACAAGGCCTAAATCTGAAAAGGGTAAGAACACAGCCGAGCGCGCACCAACAATCACGCGGAAACGCTTTGGGTCTTTGTTCAAAACAGAATTCCAGATTTCAACGCGTTCGTTTTGGTTGAATTTGGAATGATAAACACCCACCAAATCGCCAAAATAAGCCGATAGTCGATCAATGAGCTGGGTGGTTAGTGCAATTTCTGGTAACAAAAACAGCACTTGTTTGCCCAATTTCAATTGCTCTTCGATAAGCTCCACGTAAATCTCAGTCTTTCCAGAACCCGTAACGCCGTGAAGCAAACAAACATCTTTTTGGTTAAAAACAGTTTTTATCTCGTCATAAGCTTTTTGTTGTGCTGCGCTCAGTTGTTTTTTCTCATGTTCGCCAGCACCTTTCTCTTTGAGGCGAGATATTTCCAAAGATTCAAAGACCAAAACGCCATTTTTCTCCAAGCTTTTCAAGGAGGACTCTGTGGCACCATCTTCCAATAAATCTGCTTTTGAAACATGGTGTGCTTGCTTCTTTTTATTGCGCAAAAAAACCATCAAACTTTCAAACTGTTTGACTTTTTGCACACTATTTTCAAGTGAATCGAGCAAAAGACGCAATTCATCTTCGTTGTTGTATCTATCATCCAAGCGGAGATAAGTCGAGAACTTTGGACGGTATTTCCATTTCAATTCTTCTACCGAAATCACCACGCGCTGGTCGATGAGCTTCTTGATGAATGGATGCACATTTTTCTTGTCAATAATCGTTGAAACTTCAATCAAATCAAGTGTTTCTTGTACACTCAAAGCCTCAACCAAGAGATAGGCCTCATCGGATAAATCAGCCGTGTCGCGGTCAAAATCAGGATGTAAGGCAATTTTTGTTTCGCTGCCCAATTTAAAATTTCCCGGCAACGCAGCGTTCATCACTTCGCCCAAAGTGGACATGTAATATTCTGAGAGCCAAGACCAAAATTGAATTTGTTTACCGACCACAATTGGTTTTTCATCCAAAACAGATTCTACATACTTAACCTGATAATCTTTAGGTGGCTGTTCATGAATGTTGAGAATAATCCCAGTTTGATATTTCGTTTTACCAAAAGGCACAACCACCCGAACGCCCTTTTGAATGAAGTCGTTCAACTCAAATGGAACGCGATACGTGAATAGTCGATCAACCGCCAAAGGCAATACAACATCCACAAAATACGTCACGCGTTCACTCATGTGGCAAAGGTAGGAAAAAGGAGGCTCTATTTAAAGAAGAGAATCTGTTTAACCAATATATTATTGGCAGGAAAATGTCGTGCCCCCATCTGCTGAATGAGAGGAGCAAAAACTCAGATTGAAGGTATATTGTCCTTCGCAAAGTTCCTTTGTTGAACGCTGATCTAAACTTCTAAAATTAGAATTAATACCTGGAGGTTGAACAAAATACTTGAGTTGAACCAAAGTATAACGCGAAGAGAAAATACCAATTCCGCCCTCTAAATTGGTGTAGTTTGGCTTGTTTTGCGCCAATGAAGTAGAAGGCTGATTGGCAGCAATGAAATTATCCAATTCTACTGAACCAGCAGTAAGAATTAATCTAAAAAAGGTGTGCTCACGTCGAACTATACTATTGTCAACAGGAATATTGTTTCTTACCAATTGATAGAACAATTCGCCACTAGCAAAAGCAGTAACATTATTAGTGGATCCTGCAAAAAACTCACCTAGATTCCACACAAAAAACTTGTCCGCTTGATTGCCATTCACATCAGTTTCTCTGTAGTGAAATTCCATTTTATAATTGTAGCGTTTTGCATTTCCTTTTGTCCATGTAAATGGTACAGAGCGATAGTCGTTTTGGTTGCCTCTAAACATGTAAGTCGACTGAGGTGAGGGCGCAGTGATATTAATATCTTTAATCAATACTGTTTCACCAGTTACGATGTGCTCACCATTATTAATGTTAACATTCAATCGATATTTGGCAGTAGGCTGAAGACTGTTCACCGGGTCATATTGAAATGTGGTGGTAGCAAAGTAATATACTTTTTGCTCGGGGGCGAAAAAGACACCATTCTCGTCGCGACCATCAATAATCGTGTCACGCAATTGCCAAACACGTCCAACATTGCCATTGGCTAAAATTTCAGTTACTGTTGCGTCCACATCAGCAAAATAACTGGAGTCTGGAACCTGCGCCATGTCAAAAGCATTTCCCTTTCCCAAAAAAGTCTTGTTGATTTTGATAAAGTGTAGCGAGTCGCTTTGATCCAAAAGTCCAATCACTATTGGAGTAACTTGGTATTCTCCTATCAAATCAACATCAACTTTACAAGAGAATAGTGAAAGACTTAACAAAGTCGGTAAAATGAATCTACGCATGAGTGCATGGGTTTAAATAGCTTGCGAAGATAGCGAATTTCCAAACAAAAAAACTTTTCGTTCAGATTATTGAGTTAAGTGTATGATTTGAGAAGTGTTAGGTATTCAAGTACAAACAAGAGCTGCGAGCATCCTACAACAAACCACTAAATTCTCCGTGAAGCAAGTTGTGATATCTTGAAAATACTACTTTTGCAACATTAAAAATTTAACCATGAATATACCATCAGAATTGAAGTATACCAAAGACCACGAGTGGATCAAAGTGGAAGGTAATGTAGCAACAGTAGGAATTACGGATTTCGCACAAGGCGAGTTGGGCGATATCGTTTATGTTGAGATAGAAACCACCGGCGAAACTTTGGATAAAGAAGAAGTGTTTGGAACTGTTGAAGCTGTCAAGACTGTGTCTGATTTGTTTATGCCAATTAGCGGTGAAGTTCTTGAATTCAACGCAGATTTGGAGGCCAATCCAGAATCCGTTAACAACGACCCTTATGGTGCTGGTTGGATGATCAAAATCAACATTGCTGATGCATCAGAACTAGACGCCCTTCTATCAGCCGAAGAATACGCTGCTCTGGTTTCATAAAGCCAGTTCTAGACAGCATTGATGAAGCAAAAGATTTTATTGTCCTTGTGGACTGCGCTCATACTTCTCGTCAGTCTCTATCCATTTCAGGCCAAAGAGTCGAAACAGTTCTGGGAGCACAGCGACAAAATGGTTCATTTGGTCATGTATTTTGTTTTTTCAATACTGTTAGTCAGAGTCTTGAGCAATCGCCAACACTTTATCACTGCGCTCACAATCAGTGGATTATTTGGCATAGTTGTTGAGGCCGCACAAGGGTTAATGGGTTTGGGTCGTGCCTTTGAATTTTCTGATATTATGGCCAATATTCTAGGCGCAGGTCTAGGTTTGACAGGTTATTATTTTATGAAAAAAAGCACGCCATCAAGACCATGATTAAAAATAGTATTAAATTAGCCACGAAATTTAAGTCTTATGGAAATTAAAAAGAATCCAAACGTTGATGCGGAAAAACAAAGAATACCCTTCGTTTTGTTGGGCTTGTTCTTTACTGCTGCATTCGTGTTTATGGCGTTTTCCTATCGCTCAGGTGATGGTTCTACTGGCAATGGAGCCGATGATGGAAAAACAAAAGATGTAGAGTTTGAGATGAATGAACTCGACGAACCACCACCACCAGAAGACACGCCGCCTCCACCGGAAACACCAGAAGTGCCACCACCACCAACAGACGATGTGCGCGAGGTTGAAAAAGAAGACGATCAAACAAAAGTTTCAATTGCTCCTCCTGATGTGCCACCACCACCGGTGACAACAGCACCTCCTCCACCCCCAGCAGAAGAAATTTTCGACGTCGTTGAAGAAGAACCGACATTTCCAGGTGGAGAAGATGCTATGCAGGCTTTCATCAAGAAAAATGTAAAATATCCTGATATGTCTATCCAAATGGGTGACCAAGGTAAAGTTTACGTGCGTTTCGTTGTTGAAAAAGACGGTAGCATCAGTAATGTTTCCATTGCCCGCGGTGTAACAGCAGAACTCGACAAAGAAGCCATGCGTGTTGTTAAAATGATGCCAAATTGGGCGCCTGGAAAGCAACGCGGTCGTGCAGTTAGAACAAACGTGGTTATTCCTATCGTATTCAAATTAGGATAATACACACAAAATAATTTTAGTAGCCCTTCCATCTGTGATGAAAGGGCTTTTTTTGTGAATAGCGAAAATCGAGTAGTTTTTTTGCTCATTCTTGAAAAAAGTTTACTTTTGCTCTGTGACTGACCTGGCGAAGCTGTGCCCAGTTGCAAACAATTCCCAATATTTTGCTAGAAACACTCATCACATCCAAGACTAGAATTCGGATTCTGCTCAAGTTTTTCTTAAACCCAGAAACCAAAACTCATTTACGCGCTTTGGCTACAGAGCTCAACGAGTCTTCGAATGCTGTGCGTGTGGAATTGAATCGCCTCACTGAAGCGGGTATGTTATCGAGCGCCAAGGAGGGCAACAAATTGTTGTATCGTGTGAACGAGCTGCATCCGCTATATGAACCCATCAATACGATGATCAAACAATATGTGGGGGTAGATGAAATTATCTCGAACGTCATCAAGGGCTTGGGCAAAATTGAAAAATTGTACCTCACAGGTTCGCTGGCCAAAGGATTGTCTACAGACATCATCGACATTGTTTTGGTTGGCGACTTGAACCAAGAATATTTGTTGAGTAAAATTGCGAAAATTGAACAAGGCATTGGCAAAAAAATTCGCTACATCGTTTACAGTGCAGCAGAAGCTAAGGTGAAAAAATTCAGTTCATCAGAATATTTGTTGATTTATGCGCCCTAATGATGGAAAAGAATTGGCTGGCCATATATACCAAGTCGCGCGCTGAGAAAAAAGTGGAAGAACGGCTCTTGAAAAACGGAATTGAGGCCTATTGTCCGACTTACACCACGCTCAAACAATGGAGCGATCGCAAAAAGAAGGTTGAACTGCCGCTGATTCCATCCTACGTTTTTGTGCATGTGGATGAACGCGAACGGAACCAAGTGCTGCAAGACCCAGGTGCCATGAATTTCATTTTTTGGCAAGGGAAACCCGCTGTGATTCGACAAGAAGAAATCGAAGCCTTGAAAAGCACCATGCATCATGTAGAAATTCCTGAAGCCCATATTGGAGAATACCTTGTTGTAGAGCACGGCGCCTTCAAAGGGCAAGCGGGTAAAGTAAAACACATCACAGGCAACAACGTGGTTTTGGTTTTGGAAAGTTTAAATATGACGATAAGATTGAGGCGGTAGTGGAAAAAAATAAAATTACAAGCATGAAAAAAGCATTAATAACAGGTATCAATGGACAAGATGGCTCATATTTAGCAGAGTTTCTTTTGGAAAAGAACTATGAGGTGCATGGTATCATCCGACGAAGTTCAACTTTTAACACAGAGCGCATCGAGCATTTGTATATTGACGAGTTGGTAAAAGACTTACATAAAAAACGGAAAATTAACCTGCACTACGGCGATATGACGGACTCAACAAGTTTGATTCGTTTGGTGCAACAGATTCAACCCGATGAGATTTACAATTTGGCGGCACAATCTCACGTAAAAGTTTCCTTCGATATGCCAGAATATACGGCAGAAACAGACGCTGTAGGCACATTGCGTTTGCTCGAGGCCATTCGTATTTGTGGATTGGAACAAAAAACCAAAATATACCAAGCTTCAACTTCAGAGCTTTATGGTAAAGTACAAGAGATTCCGCAAAAAGAAACTACGCCATTTTATCCACGTTCGCCTTATGGTGTAGCCAAAATGTATGCTTATTGGATTACTAAAAATTACCGCGAATCCTACAACATGTTTGCAGTAAATGGCATCCTTTTCAACCACGAATCGGAGCGCAGGGGAGAAACTTTTGTGACCCGGAAAATAACATTATCGGCATCGCGCATCAAACATGGTTTGCAAGAAAAACTATACCTCGGGAATCTCAATGCCCTACGCGATTGGGGTTATGCTAAAGATTACGTTGAATGCATGTGGCTGATGTTACAACAAAATGAGCCCGAAGATTACGTGATTGCAACAGGCGTTCAATATTCCGTGCGCTATTTCTGTGAATTGGCATTCAAAGAGGCAGGTATTGAGATCGAATGGCAAGGCGAAAATGAAAATGAAAAAGGCATTTGTAAGGCCACAAGAAAAGTGTTGATTGAAGTCGACCCAAACTATTATCGTCCTGCAGAAGTTGAAACTTTATTAGGCGATCCAACAAAAGCAAAAACGCAATTGGGTTGGGACCCGAGTCGAACATCCATAGAAAGTTTGGTGAAAATCATGATGGAACACGACTTGAATTATGTGGTTCGATTTAAAGATAGGGATTCGAAAATCAAATACGAATAAAACATGAAGATATTAGTTACTGGCGGAGCTGGATTTTTAGGGAAAAAGGTGGTTGAAGAACTGACCATTCAATATCCGGAATCCGAAATTATCGTGCCTAGGTCATCCGAGGTGGATTTACGCGAAAGAAATGAAGCTTTGGATTACTTTGCCAAAACAAACGCCGACGTGGTTATTGGTATCGCAGCTCGTTTAGGCGGCATAGGCGATAACAGAAAAAACCCAGCCTTTTACTTCTATGACAACATGATGATTGGGATGAACACCATAGATGGAGCGCGTTTATCTGGCGCATCCAAATTGGTGCTTATTGGCACTGTGTGTAGTTATCCAAAAATCACCCCAGTACCATTTAAAGAAGAAGATTTGTGGAATGGATATCCAGAAGCCACGAATGGTGCGTATGGTATCTCGAAAAAAGCTGTTGCAGAATATGCTCTTGCTGTGAACCAACAATTCGGACTTCCAGTGGTAAACTTGCTGCTCACAAACCTCTATGGCCCGGGAGATGATTTCAGAGAAGAAACATCTCATGTCATTCCTGCTTTAATCAAGAAGATTCTCGATGCAAAACGCCAAGGCATCAACCAAATCACTGCTTGGGGAGATGGTTCGCCAACTCGCGATTTCATGCATGTCCGTGATGCTGCAAAAGGCATAGTGAACGCCATCAGATGCGATTACAGCCAGCCCATAAATCTCGGGAGCGGACAAGAAGTTTCAATCAAAGAACTCTATGATTTTCTGTGTAAATATTTGAATTTCGAAGGAACAGTCTTTTGGGACTCCTCTTACCCCAATGGCCAACCCAAAAGACTACTCGATATCAGTAAAGCAAAAGAATATTTGGATTTTGAACCAAGCATCAGTTTTGAGGCGGGAATCAATGAAACTATTCAATGGTATATCAATAATGAAGAACATCTCAATAGTTTGAGCCCAAAACACGGATAATGGATATTGTTACAAGAAAACTTGCCTATTTATGGCTGCGGTTTGTTGAAATCAGCAGCAATACCATTGTATACTTTTATGCCTTGCTTTTCAAGCGAAAACAACAAGGGGAAATAAAAAAAATCGCTGCCTATTGGTATACCCCAATTGATCGAATAGGTGCAGATTTAAGGTTTGGGGAATGGAAATCATTTTTTGAAGAAGATGGTTATGGCTATACTAATTACCATTGCAACACTTTTGAGGATTATGTCAAGTATATCGAAAAAGGATCAAAAACGAAACGCTACCTTTATTTCGCTAGATGTATAATTAGTCGTTTACCGCAAATTTTAAAAGCTCATCACCATGATTGTGTGTGGATAGACAGGGGGATAATTCCTTTCTATCCAAGAAAAAACGCCTTTCTCGAGAGACAAATTAGAAAAGTTGTTTTAAAGTTAGTCATTGACACTACAGATGGAGGTGATTATCAAGCCAATCCAAAATTAATGGAAGACACTTTTAAACAGGCCGACGAAATCACTGTTGGCTACAAACATCTGAAAGAAATTTACGAAGATAGGTTTAAAGTAACTCAAGTATTCTGGACAATTCCAACCACTAATTACATCATTAAATCAACGTATTCCATAAATGAGAAACCTGTCATCGGCTGGATGGGGTCTCCAGGAAACTTTCAATATGTCCGAGAAATTCTGCCTCAACTAAAAGCATTGGCTAGCTCTCACAACTTTTTGTTTCGCTACCTCTGTCGCGAAAATTACGATGAAGAAATGCATGGTATCGACGTTGAGCACCATTACTATGGTGATGATTATTACAAACTCATCGGAAGCTTTGACATCGGTATTTCACCTTTTTTAAAAGACGATTTGCGTTCAAAAGGGAAAATAGCCATGAAGCATCAGGAATTTCTACTCATGGGAATTCCACAAGCTTGTTCACCTGTAGCTATTTCCGAATTTGTTGTGAATAATGAACATGTGAGCATTGTTGAAAATAAAGATGATTGGTACTTCGCTATAAAAAACCTGCTAGAAAACGAATCGCTCCGACAAAAATTTGGTGATGCATCAAAGAACCTGTTTCAGAAGTATTACACCTACCCTTCTCAATATGAAAAATTAAAAACAGTGTTGACAAAAACAATTCCTTAAATTGGATTTAAAATGTGTTTCAACAAAACAAAGCATTTGAATTGACTTCTAATTCGAATGAACAACTAATATTAATAAAAGATATTCCGAACAATGAAAAATACTGAGCCAAAAATCACATGGATCAATCACGCATCCTTTCTCATAGAGTATGGCGATGTCAAATTGATTTCCGACCCTTGGTTAGAGGGTCGCGTATTCAATAATAGTTGGGATTTACTCGCAAAATCCAAATTTGAATACGCTGATTTTGAGAAGATAACGCATATTTGGTTTTCTCATGAACACCCAGACCATTTTTTTCCGCCAAACATTAACAAAATACCTGAGCCAATTAGAAGAGATATAACTGTTCTGTTTCAAGAAACCGAGGATAAAAAAGTTGTTGATTTCTGCAGGAAAATAGGTTTTAAAGAAGTCATAGAACTAAAGCCGTTTCAAAAATTTGAATTGGAAGAGACGTTTTTCGTAACCAACGCTTCCGTTTCCAATGACACAGACTCATGGTTGTTGTTGGAACTCGGTGACAAAGTAGTTCTTAACCTCAATGATTGTATTATTCGAGATGAATCTGAACTCAAAAAAATTAAAAATCTTTACTCACGTTTAGACTTGCTTTTGACTCAATTCTCATATGCCAATTGGGTTGGTAACCCCGAAGATTCTGAATCAAAAGAATTAAGCGCTAGGAAAAAACAAGAAGAAATATTACGTTATGCCAAAACGTTTCAACCTGAATTCATCATTCCTTTCGCTAGTTACGTTTGGTTTTGTTCAGAATATAATTTCCACATGAACAATGAAGCAAATAAAATTCAAGACGTGAGCCGTTTAATCGCCCAAAGCAATTTCACGCCAATAGTGCTTTATCCGGGTGAGGAATGGGTTATTGGAGAAAAACACAATAACGAAAATGCTTTAACCTTATATGAACAAGATCGTGTCGACATTTCAAAACGCAATCAAACCAAATTTGATTTGATTGCCGCAGAGGAATTGGAGAAATCTGCCCAAAACTATACCAAACGCATTAGAAGCAAAAACAACGTTACAAGGATAAACCGTTACGAGCCCATGAACGTTTTCATAAGAGATTATGGTGTCGTGTATTCGTTTTGCTTCAAAAACGGATTAAGAATAAATAAAAACATTCCGAAAGAAGAGGCCGACATAATTATGTGTTCACAAAATTTAAAATATTGTTTTGATTTTGAATGGGGTTATGACAGCATTCAAGTTGCTGGAACCTTTGAAAAAACCACAAAGGGAAATTTTGCTAGATATCAAGAATATCAATGGATATCTACACTCAACAACAAAGGTGGTCGCATAAATGGATACATAAAAGCTTTGCTTCATAAATTTTTTAAATAAATGAAAAAAATCGCAGTGCTGCTTCATGGGTCCATTCAATCCGATTATCGGGTTGTAAAAACTGTGATTACTCTGGCGAAATATTACGAGATTGATTTGTTCTTTCATGGACAAATCAAAGACGCAAATCTACATTTTGAGGGGCTCAAAAATGTGCGAAGTTTTGCCCTAAACAAAAAAGCGGGGTTGTGGTCGAAAATTTTATCGCACTCCTTATTTTGTTATGCCCATAGTTATATGAGTGACGAGGTCTTAAATTCACGAGAAAAATATGATTTTGTTTGGGCAAATGATTTGCCAACTTTGCTTCCCGCGGTGAAGGCCTCAAAAACACTTCATTCAAAAGTGATTTACGACTCCCATGAAATTTATGTAGAAACCATCAATCAATTTTTTTTAAAACAACAAAACCCGATAAAAAACACAATTTTTATTGCGCTTACCAAGTTGATGCGATACCATGGAAAATACATGGAAAAAAAACTGCTGCGCAGCACATCGCTTATGTTTACAGTGAACGAATCGCTGAAAGCTTATTTCGAAAAGACCTACAACTACAACAACATTGAAGTTTTGATGAACTTACCCAATCAAACAGATGTTTCTAAAAAAAACATTTTCGATTTCAAAACACACTTTTCTTGGCCTCTAAATTCAGTTGTGGTGATATATCAAGGGGCACTCAATGCAGGTCGCGGACTAAACCTAATGATTGACGCTTTCAAATATTTACCTCACAATTATCGCTTGGTAATTCTGGGTAAAGGCACTTTGAAAAACCAACTCATAGAAAAGGTTTCAAAAAACGAATTAGAACGAAGAGTTTGTTTTCTAGATGCAGTACCCTTATCAATTTTAATAAAATACACACAAGGAGCGGATATCGGCTTGAACTTATTAGAAGACTTTAATTTGAGTAAAAAACTCGCTTCTCCCAACAAATTGTTTGAGTATATACATGCTGGCATTCCAGTTGTCGCCAGTGATACTATAGAAAACAAAAAGGTATTTGAAAAATTCAATATTGGTCTTCTTTGCGAAAACACACCCCAAAATATCGCTCTAAGAATTCAGGAAACACAACATTCTAAAAACCAATACACTCAAGATTTGACTGCCGCTAAAACTTGTTATTCTTGGGAAAACCAAGAAGCAAATTTTTTAAAAGCGATAGCAAACTTATGTCCGGATGAATGACATGGTGTTTGTAAAATGAAGTTGGATATTCAATAAGCTTATCGGTAAATAAATCAAAACCAATGAACATAACAGGAAAAAAAATACTTGTCCTAGCGCCCCACACCGATGATTTGGAGTTTGGCTGCGCAGGCACCGTTTCGAAATTGATTGAAAGCGGCAACGAAGTGTGGTGTGCTGCTTTTTCGGCTTGCCAGCAATCGGTGCGCAAGGAATTTCCGCCAGATATTTTGATCACAGAAATCAAGGCGGCGAGCAAAATTTTGGGCATCAAACCTGAAAACTTGATTTTGTTTGACTACAATGTGCGCACCTTCAATTTTCATCGTCAAGAACTTTTGGACGATATCTTGAAATTGAAAGCCAGCATTCAACCAGACATTGTGTTTATACCCGCCTTAACGGATGTGCACCAAGACCACTATACGATTGCCCAAGAAGGTTTCCGTGCTTTCAAATTCTCGAGCTTGCTGTCGTATGAATTGCCGTGGAACAACCTGAGTTTCAACACCGCTTGCTTCATGAAGCTAGAAGAAAAACACATGTTAAAGAAAATTGAAGCCGTTAACCAATACAAATCACAAGCCCACCGCCCGTATGCCAACGAGGAGTTTATCCGCTCTTTGGCGCGTACCAGAGGTGTGCAAATTAATACGCACTATGCGGAGTGTTTTGAAGTGATTCGTTGGATTTTGTAAAAACCTAAAAAAGAGAACTATGAATTTTGTTTCAGAAAAAGCCAAAATTGGCAACAACGTGCAAATCGGCATGTTTACCATTGTTGAGGAAGATGTAATCATCGGCGACAACGTGATTATTGAACACCACTGCGTCATCAAAAAGAATGTGATAATTGGCGCCAATACCCGCGTGAAAAACTATGTGGAATTGCGCGAAAACACTACCGTTGGAGAATCGTGTACCATAGATTCACGTGTTTCATCTTCAGGGAATTGTAAAATAGGAAACAACGTTACTTTGCGTTACGATACCATAATTGCACGCGGCGTGGAAATTGGTGACAATACCTACGTTTGTCCACGGGTGATGACCAATAATTTGAACACGAGTCATGCGCAAATTGGGGGCGCAAAAATTGGCGCAAACTGCTTCATCGGAACAAATGCTGTTTTGCAACATGGCATTACTTTGGGCGACAATGTAACCATTGGCTCGATGGCTTTCGTAAACAAAGATTGTGAAGCCAACGCAACATACATTGGTATTCCTGCAACGAAAAAACAAAAATAACTATGTCCATCGCTATAAGCCAAATTGCTGAAACCTTTGGGTTGACGATAGTTGGAAAATCAACTCTTGTCGATGCTTTAGGAGGATTGAACAATGCGCATGAAAGTGCTTTGTATTGGTCGAAAAATGCAGAGAATTTGGCGAAAATGCAGACTGGCGTAGTAATTTGTAATCATCAGGATTATGAAAAAATCTCACCTGTTTCCGGGGTTTGTTATTTGCTTTGCGACAATCCAAGATTGACTTTCTCCAAAGTAGTGTATCGTTTTTTCAAGAACCTGTTGCCAGATTACGAAACCAATTGTGTAGATGATTTCAGAGCGCGAACGGATTTGAGCATTGGACAAAATGTGTTTATTGGTAAAGATGTAGAAATTGGTGCGGGAACGAAAATCGCGCCCAATGTGGTTATTTATCCCAAGACTAAAGTCGGTGAAAACTGTCTCATTCAAGTCGGCGCATCTATTGGCACTGAGGGTTTAGGCTTGGAAAAAGATCCTGAAACAAATACACTATTGAAATTCCCACAAATTGGTGGTGTTGTCTTAGAGGATTTCGTTGAAATTGGACCATATAGCACCATTCGTCGTTCTGCTTTGAACAACACCGTTATAGGCAAATCAACAAAAATTGGTTCGTATTGCAATGTGGGTCACAACTGTGTTTTGGGTACAAACAATATTATCACAAGTAACGTAATCATTGCAGGTTCATCAAAAATTGGCAACGATACCTTTTTGGGAATTGCTTGCAGCATCAAACACGGCATGAACATAGGAAGCAATTCAACTATCGGTCAAGGCAGCGTTGTTGTGAAGCACGTCCCTGAAGGAGAAACTTGGGTGGGCAATCCCGCTAAGAAAATTGAGCGTTAATGGCAATAAAAGTTCTTTTACTTTCTTACAATTTCCCGCCTTTAATGCGTGCCGGCTCATTGAGAACAGCAGCGTGGTTCAAACATTTTTCTGATGAAATTGACGTAACTGTTGTTACCCGAAAATGGGAGTCAGGAAAAGACTACAATTGGCAAAATTACTTTGATGAGGATAGCGATGATGATGTTTTGGAAGAAATTTCATCGAACAAACGCATTCTTCGTGTAGCCAACAAGCACAACTGGTTTTACAAAATCAAGAATCATGCGGTTTCTAAAAAACTTAAAATCAACCGTTTGTGTTTGCTTTTTGAGGTTTTCTTGAAATGGACATCGTGGAATTCTTTTGCCAACGAGCGCAGTTTGTATCACGCCAGTCGCAAACGCTTAGCACAAGAAAAATTTGATGTTATAATTGCTTCTGGAGAACCTTTTGTGCAATTCAACTATGCTTATCAATTGCATCGCGAATTTGGCGTTCCCTACATATTAGATTACCGCGACCCTTGGATTTACAATGTTTTCAGGAGATCGGGCAACAAATTTGGACAAATCCATTTGGAAAAAAGAAGAGAACGACTTTTTGTGAGAAATGCGCAATTTATTACCACGATTTCTCCCAAAAATGTAGGCTTGATTCAAAAAAATTTGACCCGAGAAGTGCACGATAAATTTGTAATTATTCCCAACGGACTCGATGATGCCTTATTAGAAATGTCAGCAAATCGCGAGCAATTTCAAACTGCAAAAGAGCAATTTGTGATGACATTTATTGGCACGTTATATCCGCAGCATAATGTACATTGGTTGCTCAAGGTTTTAGAAGAACTCATTGAAAGCAAAGAGTTTAATCTGCAACCCGTTTTGCGTTTTGTAGGCTCCATGAACAGTTGTCCGCCTCAACAGCGGAGTTCGATAGAAGAGTTCGCAGCAAAATTTCCCGAGCACATTCAAATTCTTCCTCAAATGCCGCAAGTTGAAGCCTGTGCACAAATGTTTCAATCGGATTTACTTATCAAATTCAACGCTTTTGCGCAAGAAGAAAATCATTTTGGGAAGAAATTGTATGAATATGCGGCGTCGGGAAAATTGGTTTTGTCGATTAATTACAATTCTGAAATTCCAAAATCATCGCCCTTTTTTGAGCATCGTGAATTTCAAATTTTTTGCGGGAATGAAGCTGATGTGAAAAATGAATTGAAACAACTTTTGGCATATAAAGATTCTGAAGGTCAACCCAAAACGAACAGCATCCAATTATCCGATTTAGGTCCTTTGACAAATTCAGAAATCACCAAACAATTGGAATTGCTCATCCAAAAAGCGGCAGAAGCGAAACATGTATAACTTCCTCTTCCATAGAATTTCACCTGAACGCGATGCCCTTTGGGATCCGATTGACCCGAAGTTGTTTGATCGCTGCGTGAAATTTATCACCAACAAATATGAGGTGGTGCGCATTGAAGATTTTGTCGAGAATCCAAGTGCTAATCACAAAAAATTGGCATCGATAGTTTTTGATGATGGCTACAAGGACAACTGGGAATATGCCGCTCCAATTTTGGATAAATATGGCGTGAAAGCTTCGTTTTATGTGGTCACAGATTGCATCGACAAGAACGAGCCCACTTGGACACATGTGCTGGAGTATTATCTGCAACACAGTCAAAAATTGAAGCTACAATTGCCTTTTGATTTTCTCTCAGTTGAATTGCAAACTACTCAATTTCAAAATATTGCTGAGCGTGTTTCTTGGGCGCAAGGCTTTCTTCCTAAACTCAAATTGTTGACCCATGAACAGCGCACTCAAGTCATTGACGCTATTAAAAATCAATGCGATGATGTTGTTTTGCCTGCTTTCATGATGAATTGGAAGGAGGTGCGCGATTTGAACAACGCAGGTCATTACATTGGTTCTCATACAGTTACGCACGGCATGTTGGGCACTATGTCCACAGACGAAGATCAACTTTTCGAATTGAAACAATCTGCCGCTCGCATTGAAGCAGAACTGGGTTATTTTCCAAAAACGATTTCATATCCTGTTGGTAGTTACAATGAACGAACAGCGGTTTTGGCTAAAGAAGTGGGCTACAAACTCGGACTTGCCGTGAAACAAGACCGCTACAATCCAAACACGGATGGTGTTTTTGAAATTCCACGCATCAACCTGAGCAACGAACCTTGGTGGAAAACCAAACTGCGCTTAACCAATCGAATTGAGGACATTAAAAAACTGATGAAGTACAAATGAAATTAGTTCTTTGGATAGGAAACGACCCGAATCAATTTGCTTTGGCACATAAACTCGCCGCGCAATTTGAGGTGGTGGGCATTGTTTTGGAAACAAAAAGTAATCCGCCCAAAAAGAAAAAACTTACTTTTTCAATGTTTGTGAGTAAAGTTTTGGTGCGTTTGTTCTACAAAAAAATTCCAGCCACTTGGTTCGCTTTGATGGATGAATACCGAGCACAATATCCCAATCTGCCAGCAACAAAAGTTTTCAAGGTCAACAACATCAACGACCCTGAAACCAAGACTTTAACCGAAGAATTATCGCCAGATTTAATTGTGGTTTCAGGGACTTATTTGGTCAAAAAAGAAACGCTATCAACGAAAAGCACGCATGGCATTGTGAATTTGCACACAGGGCTTTCGCCTTACATCAAAGGAGGTCCCAATTGCACAAATTGGTGTATCGCCACCCGACAATTTGAACTCATCGGCAACACCATCATGTGGATTGATGAAGGCATCGACAGTGGAAACCTGATTTTAACCGAACAAACATCATTTACCGGCAACGAATCCCTGCTCGATGTGCACCGAAAAGTGATGAATCACGCCCATGAATTGTATTTGCGCGCCATCAATAATATTGAAAACAATACTGCTCAAAATGTGCCGCAAGATAAAATTGGCTCAGGAACAGTATATTACACCAAAGATTGGACATGGAAAGCCCATGCTGCTTTGTTGCGCAATTTCAAACATTTCAAGAATGAGGTGAATGCGCCAAAATCTCAACCAAAAGTGGTGAAGTAAAGAGAAAAGTTTTCATTGTATTTCAAACTTTTCGAAAAATGAGCATTTCTTTTAATCGTATTTATAATTCCCTATGAACCAACACTCCTCCTGTTTAATCTGCAATTCAACAGCCTTAAAACCGCTAAAAGACTATCAATCAACGCATTTGTGTAAGTGCAAATCGTG